>DASWUO010000156.1:0-2662 GCA_036401615.1 Bacilli bacterium
ATTCCAGGCCCGTGATAGATCATAGCTGTAAAAATTTCGACCAAGCTTGCACCTGCCCGAATCTTCCCATAGGCATCCTCGCTGGAAAAGATACCGCCAGATCCAATGATCGGAAGCTTGCCCTGAGTCAGTCGGTAAATGCGGCGGATCATTTCGGTGGAACGTGTACCCAGAGGCTTGCCGCTTAACCCCCCCATTTCCAAAGCATGTTTATGTTTTATTCCTGTTCTGTCGACAGTTGTATTGGCCGCGATGACACCAAAAACACCGCTTTCCACAATAATTCCCAGTGTATCATCTAATTGGGTATCCGTTAAATCAGGAGCAAGTTTTACAAAAACCGGTTTGGGTCGTCCCAGACTTGTTCCAGGCTTTGTTTGCTGCAATTTCATCTCATCCATAACTGCATCCAACAAACCCTTCAATTCATTACCGTGTTGTAAACTGCGCAGATCAAGTGTATTGGGAGAGCTTATATTTACTACAAACAAATCCCCGTAATCATACAAGGATCGGATGCATTCTCTATAGTCCTTTTCTGCTTGATCATTAGGTGTAATTTTATTCTTCCCGATATTTACAGCGATCGGAATGATTTTGCGAAAATTTCTTAATCTTTCAACCAAAGCATCCGTACCCTTATTGTTAAATCCCATACGGTTGATTAAGGCAAGATCTTCTGGAAGCCTGAACATCCGCGGTTGTTCATTTCCCGGCTGGGCTTTGGGTGTGACCGTACCCACCTCCATAAAACCAAATCCCATGGTTGAAAAGGCAGGCAAAGCCTGCCCGTTCTTATCAAGACCTGCTGCAAGTCCTACAGGATTAGGGAAATGGACGCCTCCTAGATCTACGCTCATTTCACTGCGGGCTTTCACCCCATATAATTGATTTATGACAAATAAAGCGCCAGGTATGCTTTGAACAATCCTTAATGTATCCATGGTAAAATGATGGGCCCTTTCGGCATCAAGGCTAAATAGCAACGGCTTAATGATATGTTTATACATCCTGAGCAGCACCCCATCTTTTTTGACTCTACGGAACATTTTATATGTTTCCATAACAAAAAGGAAGTGGTTAATTCCCATTTCGCAAAATATTGCAGTTTAAGTATTGCTCCTCCATCTCGTATATTAATTTACTTCGATTGCATAATGCGCTATAATAAAATTCAATCTTATAATGACGTAATCGTCACAAGGAGGAGCCTGCCATCGCAGGCTTCTCTTTGTCATTTTATGAATACTAAATTATTCAGGAGGCATCCATGGAACAACAAGTCATTATCGCTATTGGCATTTTCTTAATTAGTTATGGACTCATTACCTCTGAAAAGATTCACCGCACCATTGTCGCTATGCTGGGCGGGATCCTCGTGCTGATTTTTGGCATCATCGACCAAGAAACGGCCTTGCATCATATTGATTTCAATACTCTTGGACTCTTAATTGGCATGATGGTCATCGTTTCGATTACTTCTGAAACCGGGCTGTTTAGATACCTGGCGATCTGGTCAGCAAAAAAAGCAAAGGGCGACCCCGTTCGGATTTTAATTTATTTAGCGTTAATTACGGCGTTCGGATCGGCTTTATTGGATAACGTTACAACGGTATTACTAATGGTCCCCATTGCATTTAGCATTACCCGCCAATTACGGGTCAACCCGTTACCGTTTCTGATCATGATCATTATCTCTTCCAACATTGGGGGTACGATGACGATGATCGGCGATCCTCCTAACATTATGATTGGCAGTGCTGTCAAAGAATTATCGTTTATGGATTTTATCAATCATTTGGCTCCGGTTTCCATGGTTATCTTGGTTGTGACCCTCCTCATCTTGGTCGCTTTCTATCGAAAACAGATACAAACCACCGCTGAATTAAAAGCAGTGATCATGGATTTAGACGAAAAAAGTGAAATTACGGACGTTGGACTGCTGAAGAAATGCTTAACTATTCTTGCGCTTACCATCGTTGGATTTTTTCTTCATCAACTTCTCCATATGGAGTCAGCAACCGTTGCATTGACTGGCGCATTCATCCTCCTGCTTGTAACCGGTGAACACTATCTAGAAAAATCGCTGAGCCGTGTGGAATGGACGACCATCTTCTTCTTTGTGGGACTCTTTGTTATTGTTGGAGGTCTTGTGGAAACAGGAGTGATCGGAAGCTTGGCTGAATATGCCGTAGAACTCACTGGAGGAAATGAAGTAGGAACAGCCATGCTGATCTTATGGTTAAGCGCGATCGCTTCGGCATTTGTTGATAATATTCCCTTCGTTGCCACGATGATTCCTTTAATTCAGGACATGGGTGCAATGGGGGTTCCTAATCTGGAAACCTTGTGGTGGAGCTTAGCCTTAGGTGCATGTTTAGGAGGAAACGGCTCTTTGATCGGGGCTAGCGCCAACCTCATCGTAGCCGGAATGGCTGCCAAAGAAGGGCATCCCGTATCGTTTATCGCTTTTTTAAAAGTCGGTTTTCCCCTTATGATTCTTTCTATTGTGATCTCAAGCATTTACATTTATCTACGCTATCTTATTTAATAATCATAAATTTGCGAATCCAGTCATTGTCTCACAAAAATTCTAAGGAGGATTCAAATGATTCGATACCATTACGATCAGGAAAACTTTACATTAAAAGAACAGAAAAAC
>DASWUO010000157.1:0-8365 GCA_036401615.1 Bacilli bacterium
CGGGCTGTCCATGCTTTGCCGGATGGTTTTGGCGGTCCGGATTTCATCTGCTTCATTCCTCCAGCCCATTTATATGAGAATTGTTCCAACAGAAAGGCCGCTGCCCCTGTTAAATTGATCTGTATCCATCGCTTTCTTTCCTGCGGGTTGAATAACTGTCAGCCAAATGGTTCCGCTGCCTGTGGCTACTTGAATGCCGTCAGGTGAGCTTTGAAGAACTGTACCCGGCTGCGGCAAATAACCGCCCGCCCCGGAAACATTGTTAAACCCGCCTTGTCTAACATCAAGTCTACAAGACCAAATCTTCAACACTTCATCATTCCATAACGTATAGGCTCCCGGCCAAGGATTTAAACCCCGCACCTGATTATATATTTCCTCACTCGACCTGGTCCAATCCACCCTTTCATCTTCCCTCGACAGATTTGGCGCATAAGTGGCTTCCCTATGATTTTGGGGAATCGGGGTGGCCTTGCCAGCGAAGATGACGGGCAGGGTTTCCTTAAGCAGCTGTGCACCCGCCCTGCTTAATTTGTCAAACATGGTTCCGCTCGTGTCCGTCTTAGCAATCCCGGCTTCAACTTGACTGATTATATCCCCCGTATCCAATCCCGCCGCCATATACATGATGGTCACTCCGGTTACTTTCTCGCCGTTTATGATGGAACGTTGAATTGGTGCCCCTCCTCTATATTTAGGCAGCAGGGAACCATGGACGTTAATACAACCAAAAGTTGGTGCTTGAAGTACAGCCTTAGGCAAGATCTGCCCATACGCTGCGGTAACAATCAAATCAGGATGAAGATGGATAATCCCATCAACAAATAGAGCATCGCGAAGTTTCACGGGCTGCAGGACTGGTATACCACGGGACAATGCGGCCAGCTTCACAGCTGAAGGCGTTAGCAGCTTTTTTCTTCCTTTGGGCCGATCCGGTTGTGTAATGACCGCTATCACTTCATGTCCTTCTTCCAAAATAGCCTCCAGAGAAGGAACTGCAAATTCGGGAGTGCCCATGAAGAGAATTCTCATGAGTCCCCGTCCTCCAGTACTGTGGCTTCCCGCTCGAAAATAGTTTCAGCGATATCTGTAAACAAAATGCCATTTAAGTGGTCAATTTCATGCTGAAAGATACGCGCCAGAAAATCTTCGGCTTCAATCAGCAGCTCATCCCCGTTGCGGTCCAATCCCTTAATGGTTATCCTCTGCTTCCTCCACACCTCTCCGTTGATGCCGGGTATGCTCAGGCAACCTTCCATCCCTAAAACCTCTTCGTCATCACTTGCTATGATTTCCGGGTTTACCATCTCGATCAACCCCGTCACTTCATCTCCCGGATCAACAACAATCACTCGTTTGGAAATTCCAATTTGGGGTGCTGCCAAGCCAACACCATGGGCATCATACATCGTTTCGGCCATATCCTTGAATAACTTCTGTATGTTTGGAGTCACTTTGGGAACAGGTTTAGCGACTTCCCTAAGAACATAATCCGGATCTTTGACAATAATACGTAATGCCATACCACATCATCCTTTTCATTCATATGCACATCTCTCGAACCTGCACTTTTTTGATCACATCATCATCTGGGGGTCAACATCTACGCTGATTTGCAAATTTTGCTGCTGTACCAGATCGTCAAATTGGGCGATAGCCTCTTTCACCATAGGAATCACATAAGGATCTCCCCGATATTTTACCACGCATTGGAACCGATATCTATCTTTAATCCGTGGAATGGGGGAGGCCACAGGACCTAAAACTTCCATGAAGGGAATCCCGGAATCATCTAATGTTAGTTTATGGACATTCTCTCTCTCTTTCCACCGTTCCTTCAGATACCCTGCCAGAGACTCCCCTGCCCGAACCAATAAAAGGGCCTGCTCATGCGATAAAGTGATGGAAATCAAGCTGCAAAAAGGAGGATAAAGCCTAAGTTTTCGCTGCTCTAATTCCAAATCCATAAATTTAATATAATTATGTTCACTTGCGCAGATAATGCTGTAATGCTCGGGTGTATAGGTTTGAATAACAACCTCTCCGGGCAACTGGTCCCTTCCGGCACGGCCGGCGACTTGGGTCATAAGCTGAAAAGTTTTCTCCGCGGCACGAAAGTCAGGGAGGTTTAATATCGTATCTGCAGCAATGACACCAACAAGCGTCACATTGGGAAAATCCAATCCTTTAGCTACCATTTGGGTTCCAAGCAGCACATCCGCCTTCCGGTCACGGAACATGGTTAACCATTTCTCATGCGAGCCCTTCTCCGTAGTGGTATCCATATCCATTCTTATTACACGGACACCTGCAAAGAGCTTGTACAATTCTTCCTCTACCCGTTGGGTGCCTGTACCGAAATAACGAATATGCTCACTGCTGCATTCGGGACATTGCTTGTTTTCCGCTTCAGCATACCCGCAGTAATGGCATCTTATCACCTTGGATTTCTGGTGGTAGGTTAAAGAGATATCACAGTGGGGACAGCCCGCTACATAACCGCAGGATCGGCACATCACAAAGGTGGAATACCCTCTCCGGTTTAGAAAAAGAATGATTTGCTCTTTCCTCTGCAGCCTTACTTCAATTGCTTTATGTAAAGGGCGGCTAAACATGGACCGGTTGCCTTCTTTTAATTGTTCGCGCATATCGATAATCTGTACTTCAGGAAGAGGCCGTCCTTCTACACGGGACTCCATGGTCAAAAGCCGCATCGTACCCGCGGATTCCAGTTTTTCACTGGTGCTATCGCCCGTATTAGTCCGACTGAGTGTCTTATGGTAGCTTTCCAGTGAGGGTGTCGCTGAGCCCAGAATGACAACCGCCTGGTTATAGATTCCTCTTTGGACGGCAACCTCTCTTGCATGGTATTTGGGACTATCTTCTTGCTTATATGAGCTCTCATGCTCTTCATCAATAATAAGGAGGCCAAGCTGTTGAAACGGGGCAAATACGGCTGATCTGGCGCCAATCGCCACCTTAACCTTCTGCAGCTGGATCTTTCGCCATTCATCATAACGCTCTCCTTGGGAGAGACGGCTGTGCAGGACTGCAACTAAATTGCCAAAACGGCCTTTAAATCTTTCCACCATTTGCGGAGTCAATGAAATTTCCGGGACTAAAACGATGGCTTCCTTTCCAAGATCCAAACACTCCTGAATGGACTGCATATACACTTCCGTTTTGCCGCTTCCAGTCACCCCATGCAATAGAAATACCTGATGCCGATGCTTAATCAAACTAGATTTAATCTGTTGAAAAACCTGGGTTTGTTCGTCTGTTAAGAGAAGGGGTCCTGTTTGCGGATAATTGTGGTGGTCATAGGGATCACGGAAAACTTCAACTTCCTTTAGCTGCAGCCAACCTTTATCGGCCAAGCCTTTAACAGTCCCCGCCCCTACCTCCAGTTCCAACATTAGTTTGGTTAAGGCAATGGGACGGTTGTGATCCATTAAATACCGCAGCACCTGCTGTTGGCGGTGGGCTTTTACAGAAAGCTCACCTAAATAAACAGCCAATAATTTTATGTTCTCCGGGGGATAAACGGTCAATACTTTCTTCTTAGCCAACCGATCCTTGATAAGATGCGATTCCAGCATCAGACCGGAACGCACCATTTCCTTAACAAACGGCCCATGGTCGGGATAGAGCTCCAGCAGCACTTCGAGTACTACACTCCCTTTACTATTAATATAGTTAAGTAACTCTTGTTGTTTTACCGTAAATGCTGTTTGCGATGCGGAATACACAAAGAGATCTAACGAAATACTGCGTTCATATTTCGCCTTTAATGCACCCGGAACCATCAATTGTAAAGCTTTTATTTCATAACAAAGATAGGCGTCCCGCATCCATCCGGATAATTGAACCAGTTCTTTAGTCAGGGGAGGATGCAGATCTAAAATTTGCGTAATTTCTTTAATTTTGGAGTTTTCAATATCACTGCTGTCTATTAAATCTACCACAAATCCCTGAATGACTCTGGGCCCGAATGTTACTCCTACACGGCTGCCTATTTCAATTAATTTCTCCATAGATTCCGGCACACGATAGTCAAAAGCCCGATTCGTTTGTTTGACGGGGACATCCACAATCACTTTGGCATACATTATCTTGCTCCTCCGGGGGCTTCTGGCAGGCGATCAACCACAAGTTCAAGCAAATGCCTTGCTACAGCCTGTTTAGACATCATCGGCAGGGATTCGAGGAGGCCGTTCTTGTCGAATATCTTTACAATATTGGTATCAAGGCCAAATCCTGCTCCATCCAGTGTCACATCATTAGCCACAAGAAGATCGCATTTCTTTCTATTCAACTTATCGTTCGCATTTTTTTCCACATCATCTGTCTCGGCGGCAAACCCTACAATAAACTGGGTAGTTTTTCGTTCTCCTAAAGCCTGCAAGATATCGGTTGTTTTCTCTAAATGAAGTGAAATTGAATCGCTTGTTTTTTTCATTTTGGATAAGGATGTTGTAACAGGGCGATAATCAGCCACAGCTGCTGCCTTGATGATAATGTCCATTTCCGGGAATTGTTTCATCACGGCTTGATACATATCTTCTGCGGAAACAACGGGAATCGACGTGATTCCTTGCGGTAGGGCTAGATGAACATTCCCGTAAATCAAGGTAACTTCCGCCCCCATCCTTCTTGCTTCTTCAGCAATCGCGAATCCCATTCTACCGGAGGAATCGTTGGAAATATAGCGAACCGGGTCGATCCGTTCTATTGTACCTCCTGCAGTAACCATAAGCTTTCTGCCTTGAAGAGGACGTCTGGATAATAGCATGTCTTGGATTTGGGCAAACATGTCTTCAGGTTCGGCCAGACGGCCTTTGCCTACATACCCGCAAGCCAACTGTCCTTCTCCCGGTTCAATGAAGGTAACGCCCCTTTGTTTTAATATCTTGATATTGTCGATTACAGCAGGGTGTGCAAGCATATGTACATTCATCGCCGGAGCAGCTACCACAGGTGCCAAGGTGGCCAATAACGTGGTGCTCAACATATCATCGGCCAAACCGTAGGCCATCTTGGCGATCATATTGGCTGTAGCCGGGGCAACTACCACTAAATCTGCTGCATCCGCTAAAGCAATATGGGCGACTTTCGCAGGATCCCGTTCCTCAAAGGTATCGGTGGCTACGCTATGTCTGGAAATGGTTTGAAAGGTCAACGGAGTGACAAATTGTTTAGCTGCTTCAGTCATAATGACATAGACCTCTGCTCCTGCCTGAACTAACTTGCTGCACAAAGAAACGGATTTATACGCCGCTATTCCCCCACATACCCCCAGAACCACCGTTTTGCCTTTTAACATACGGATTCACCACATTTCCAATAATATTCCCAGAAAAAAATAACAACCCCTAAAGGTTGTTTATTCTCTATTTCAAGCCAATCCTACCAGACTACTTAATGCGCTCATATTTGACAAAATCCGTGTAGATCTCTTCTAGAGCCACGCCCACTTGTTTATGGGATTTGGGAGCATAAAGCTCGGTTTTTACACCATCCCGTAATAATCTTGCCCTCTTGGAAGCCGCGACTACTAATGAATACTTGCTGTCTACCTTTAAGATCATTTCGTCTATTGAAGGATATAACATAAGACTCCACCTCACCAATCTAATTTTTTTTCAACAAAAATACGTTTGCTCTTGCAATGTTCCGCTGTAATAATAGATTGAATGCGTTGGCAGGCAGAGGCGATTTCATCATTAACTACAGCATAATCATAATACTCCATGAGTTTAAGCTCATCCACACTTACGGTCATGCGGTGGAGAATGGTTTCTGCAGATTCCGTACCTCTTCCCTCTATACGTTGCCTTAATTCGTTAAGCGAGGGCGGCATTAGAAAAATAAATACACCGTCAGGAAAGGATTGTTTTACCTTCAAAGCACCTTGAACATCAATCTCGAGAATAATATCCTTGCCGGAAGCAAGCGTTTCGTTAACAAATCCGCGCGGAGTCCCGTAATAATTGCCCACATATTCGGCCCACTCCAGCAGTTCATTGTTTCTAATCATCCACTCGAATTGTTCTTTGGTTTTGAAAAAATAGTTTATGCCATCCACTTCCCCGAGGCGGGAAGGCCTGGTAGTAGCAGAGACGGAATAAATCAACTCGGGTGTGGAAGCTCTTAAAGCAGCACAGACGGTGCCTTTCCCCACTCCGGAAGGTCCGGATAATACAATCAACAACCCTTTACTCATGGAAGTCCCCGTCTTTACTCATCATGATCATCATCCTTATTCGATAGGCGGTGTGCCACGGTTTCCGGTTGAACCGCCGAGAGGATCACGTGATCACTGTCAGTTATGATGACAGCTCTTGTTCTTCTGCCGTAAGTAGCATCTATCAACATGTGACGATCCCGTGCTTCTTGGATAATTCGTTTGATGGGAGCCGATTCAGGGCTCACTATCGAAATAATACGATTCGCAGAAACAATATTGCCGAACCCTATATTTATTAATTTAATCGCCACTTGTATACTCCTCTCCCGCCTCATCTATTCTTGCCGAATTGATAGAGCCTCATACTTTGCTAGAAATCATAGTATAAATGAGTTTATTCGATGACGGAAGCACTTTTAAGTGAAATCATGTCCGAGACCACATCCATTAACCTATTTTAATTCATTTTACAGATGGGTACAAGTAGAATTCGTGTCAATTCGATTTTTCCCGAACATATTGGGTTAATTCGACAGTTAACTCGTAATTCAGAAATGGAGTGGCTAAATAAATGCCGTGAAAATATTTCATAGTCGTATCGATTAATTCCCTGGCAATTTCCAGACCTGCTTGACGTCCTTCCTCTCCAGTGAGATTAGCCATTCTTCTTCTTACATCCTCGGGAATCTGAATGCCTGGCGCTTCATTATGCAAGAATTCCGCATTACGTCCGTTAGTGAGCGGCATGATACCGACAAACACAGGCACCTGTAAGTGTCTGGTACACTCATAAAGTTTTTCGATTTGTTTGTGGTCATAAACCAACTGGGTCATGATATAATCTGCGCCGGCACTAATTTTTTTCTCAAGCCTTTGCACGCCTTTCTCAATATGCTTGAAATTAGGCAGCGCACCGCCGATGATAAAATTCGCTTTCTCTTTCAGCGGTTTGCCGGAGAAGGCAATACCCTGATTCAGCTGTTTAATCATCCGAATCACTTCTGTAGAAGTTAAATCAAACACGGAGCTTGCCGTGGGAAGATCTCCATTGCTTACAGGATCGCCGGTAATAGCCAGAACATGGTTCATCCCAAGCGCATGAAGCCCCATCAAGTGAGACTGGATTCCGATCAAGTTGCGATCCCGGCAGGCCAAATGCAGCAGGGGTCGAATACCAAACTGTTGTTTAGCCAGATATCCCAAAGCAACGTTGCTCATCCTTGTAACCGCAAGCGAATTATCGGCCATCGTTACGGCATCCGCGCCGGCATTCTTCAAAGCTTCACAGCCCAACATAAACTTGGATATATTCAGGTCCCGGGGAGGATCCAATTCGACAATGATCGTATGGCGTCCCTTAACCAATTCCAACAAATTCGGCTCATTGGGGACGTCTACAGGTTCTTGCAATGCCTGCACCGGATTTATGAACACAGATGCGGCCTCATGAACGGCTTGTTCAGTTGTTTCCTCAATGAATCGTTGCGGATTAGGTTTATATTGATGTATCGCCTTGGCAATGGCCGCAATATGTTCAGGAGTAGTTCCGCAGCATCCGCCAATCAATCGCGCACCCAAGTCAGCAAAGCGAAGGGCATTTTCGGCAAAATATTGCGGAGTAGCCGTATAAGTAAACTTTCCCTCCACATAATCGGGCATCCCGGCATTAGGAAATACAGAGTAAGGCACACTTTCAAGAGGATCCATCTTCTCCATTAAACGCAAAATTCCATTCGGGCCGCTGCGGCAATTAAATCCAACAATATCGGCTCCATGGCTTACTAACGATTGAAAAGCATCCGTAATGCTGTAACCATCTTGTGTTCGACCTATCTCATCTATGGCAAATTGACAGATCACCGGCAGGTTGCTTTGTTTCTTGGCGATTTCAAGAGCTAGCAGCATTTCCTCCAGATCGAAGAAAGTCTCAAGCATTAACCCGTCTACCCCGGAATCCAGCAAAGCATAAATTTGCTGGGTATAATCCTTCTTTATTCGGGAAGGAGGCCTGTTTCTTCTAACCCCGCCAATGGCACCAATGGCTCCGACAACATAAGCATCTTCACCAACAGCTTTACGGGCAATGCTGACACCGGCACGATTGATGGCTTCAACCTCAGATTCCAAACCGAATTTAGACAGCTTCTCCCGATTAGCCGAAAAGGTATTCGTCTCGAT
>DASWUO010000158.1:0-6887 GCA_036401615.1 Bacilli bacterium
AATTGCCGTTTAAAGCAACTGCCACTGATCTTGAAAAACTGGTTAGACAAATTCCTACCAAGGATGAAATGGCCAGATTCATTCTCAGCATCAAGGAGTTGGAGGATTTAACAGGTGTAGAGATTCAGTCACTCTCATCCGGCGAAATCAGCGAGGATGCCGGTGCTTCCTTGTCCGACATTGTTGAAGGTAAAGCTACCTTACCCCCCCAGCCTGCAAACAGTCCGACTCCATCGCCCGTTGCACCAGCGGAAAGTTTCAACAATGCTATCATCCAAAGCACCTTGCAGTTGGAAGTCCTTGGACATTATTCTCAGCTGATCGATTTTATTAAACAAATTTACCAAATGGAACGAATTGTTAATGTCACCCAGTGGAGTATAGGAATAGGAAATCCCGATGAAAATAACAAGTTTATGCTGTCTACGAACTTGATTATTTATAAAAAGGTACAGAATGCAGCAATTTTTAAAGATCTCCCTTTAATACCAGTTGAAGAACCGCCATTAAGGGAGAACCCGATCTTATCCGATAAAGAGTTTATAGAACAGCTGAACAAAGATGAGTAGATGGAGGTTATCCTGTGAACAAGAAATGGATTGCAACGGCTGTTATAACCTTATTGCTGCTTATAAGCAGTGGTGTTGTGTGGGCAGAAGGGCGTTATAAGACGATTGAAGTATTTTTTGAACGGGTTCAAATCATCATAAATGGTCAATATGTAGCGCTAAGCAAAGATTCTCTTTTCTATAATGGCACTATTTATATCCCTTTAAAAAATCTTGGAGAACTAATGGGAGCGAATGTTTTGTGGGAAAGCAGTACTCGTTCAGTAAATCTGGATTTTTCAACAGACAATGCTGATCTTATTTATAAAACATCTCAAATTGGCTTGTACAACTATATTTCTATCCAGAACAATCAAATCATGAATCATATGATCACTTACTTTAAGAAAGACGATATGACCAATATGAAAAATGTGGTTAGAAGTTATGAAAAACTTGGCTTAATGGCAGAAGGAATGCAAGATTCCGAGTTGGCTGATATTCTAAATAAATTAAGAGCTTCAACTGAACTGCTAAGAAGTGCTTGGGCTTCGAAAAATTTAAATGAGGACTATACCTTGTCTTGGGTGATGTACATTAACAGTGCCAAATCCTTAAACAATTTAATAAAAGAAAGAATTAAGAATCCGCCCACTTTAACATTGTTGAAGTGACTAATTAGTGAGGTGATTCACATGTTATCCCATCTTAAGAATTCGCGGGGAAATATCTTATATGTAGTCATGATCTCCCTGGTCATACTCATTCTGATGCCGGGATTATTGATGCTGACGTCAGATTTGTATTTGAGCGGCAAAAAAAGTGAACATGAAAAAAAAGCGACAAACTTGGCGGCAAGCGGGATGCAGGCCATTTATGCACCGATAAATTATAAAAATAACTTGAGTAATGATGCTAACAGAATAAATTATTTAAAAACCGCTTACTATGATGTATGGCAGTCGATTACATTGCCTGAGGGTGGAAAGATCTATTATCGGCAATATTTGATTGCAAAAAATACAACCGAGGCCAATATTTTAACCGCCACTCCAATTCCGCTTAATAGCATTGCAGGGGTAAATTATAAAGTTGTTGTTACCGCGATAGCGGGAGACCTTAACAATAATCAGGTTAAAGATTCAAATGAACCATTCTATTATCTAAAAAATTTATACCGTGATCTTGGCAATTAAAGTTGAAATAACGTTATAGTTGAAGCAAAATTTTTATATATTATGATTTTTGAGCTTCCCACAGTTATTCTTTTATTATATTTGAAGTTAATGTAGATCTTAACGATTCTCTGGTCGCCAACTTGTTTGCTTAAGAGGGGGAAAGCCGTCCCGTCGGATTGTTTAACTGCAAAAGCCGGAACACTATTAGCCGTATCGGGAGCAATCGTATCAGCCAAAGTAGCGCGGGCAACATATGTCCCATTTTCAATTGCCGTTGCGTCAGTTGATTCTTTGAGGGTTAAAGTTTGTGAAGCCGGCGTATAAACCAAAGATTTATATTTGCCTGCGAATGTTTTAAAGCGCAATTCGTTGGCACTGGGCATATACATTTCAACAGGAGTGGCTAGCTCCCTGGAGATCATATTTAAAGTTAAATTGATTTTGGAATCATCCGATCTTTTCTGCGCAGAATTATCCCACAGGGAATTTACGGAAGTAAGCAGCATGAATCCTGCTCCCATCAATATAGTAAGAATAGTAAGCGAGGTTAATAATTCCAGTACCGTGATGCCTTTTTCGTTATTCACGGGTTAGCCCTCCCAAGATACTGTAACTGTAATTAACCGGGGTTCTTTATCGAAAGGGGAAGTCGTTTTCTTTAAAAGAACAATCGCCTGCACGGAAACATGAACCGTGGTGCCGGCAGGTAAAGCATAAGCGGTATTTGTTAATATTGTATCGTAGATCGTTACGCTGTAACCGCCTATAACCGTCGTAGCAACGCCCTGTGAGCCACTATCGGGAAGAGATTCAGCCTTTGCTATGGCATTTCTCTTCTCAGCTAACGTGTTTTCAGCTAAACGAACAGCTGCTTCCTTTTTGTCGGTCTTACCAAATGACTGAGATGTATAGCCCGATATATTCATAAAAACGACAATCACAATACTAAGAATGATCAAGCCGCCCAACACTTCAATTAAAGTTAACCCTTTATCGTTCTTTAGCATAGGAACACATCTCTCATCGTCGGAATATGTATGATAAGCCCATTATATCACCCTTACAAGGGGCATGTCGATATTTGTCGCCGGCCGAATCAGATGGAATACGCCTTTGCAGCCCAATGTCAACTAAGATCACTCCATCTTGAGGCCTAGGGACTGGGCAAAATTATATCCGATATAGATTAATCCTGCGCCGACCAGAAAACCGACAAATAAATAAAACTTGAAGCTGGTCAGCCACTTTGCGTTTTCCTGTGCCCATTGGGTATGGGCTATTAATATACCAAACACGGCCAACAACAGAAAAAAACACAAAACAATTATTAACATGATCATAATACGTCCCCCGCTAATCAGTTGATTCCCTTATATTGTATCATAAATGAATATAAAAATATTTTGAATACCCTATTTACAAGTGTTGCCCGTTGGCTATATAATTGAACATGGGATAAAAAGTTTCCCTGATGAAACATTGTGATACCGGACTAACATCCGGCACATGATAACTTCAACATGACAGAAAGAAAGTGATAGCTATGACAGAAGTAATTAGTGTGAAGAATCTGCATGTTTCTTATGATGGCTTCGAGGCCATCGGCAACATTTCCTTCTCTACGCAATCCGGTACCATTGTCGGTGTGATTGGTCCAAACGGCGCAGGAAAGTCCACTTTGCTTAAGTCTCTTATAGGCCTTGAGCATACGGATTCCGGTGAAGTCCAGATTTTTGGCCAGCCTGTTAAGGCTAACCGAAAGCGTATTGCCTATGTTCCCCAACGCAGCAATATTGACTGGAACTTCCCCATTACGGTTCTGGATACGGTGGTGATTGGAACTTATCCGGGGTTGGGCGTTTTCAAGAGACCGGGCAAGCGGGAGAAGGACTGGGCCTATGAATGCCTCCGCAAGGTCGGAATGGAGAACTTCAGCAAGAAACAGATCGGGGAATTGTCCGGCGGGCAGCAGCAGCGTGTATTCTTGGCTCGGGCGCTGGCGCAGAATGCGGATTTGTTTTTCCTGGATGAACCCTTTGTAGGAATTGATATTACGAGCGAAGAGACAATTATCAATATTTTACGAGAGCTGCGGGATGCAGACAAGACGGTGTTTGTCGTGCACCATGATTTGAGCAAGGCGGAGACCTATTTTGACAAATTATTATTACTAAACAAGCAACTGATCGGCTACGGTGCGGTGCAAGAGGTGTTGAAGCCAGAAACGATCAAGCGGGCCTACCAAGGACAGTTGTCCTTCTTGGATGCGATTGGGGTGAAGCTTCATGAGTCTGTTTCATTTCTATGAATCGATCTTAAAGTATGAATTTCTGCAAAAGGCTTTGGTCACATCGGTTATGGTCGGTATCATCTGCGGGGTCATTGGTTGTTTTATCATTCTTAGAGGGATGTCCTTGATGGGTGACGCCATATCGCACGCCGTGCTTCCTGGGGTTGCCTTATCCTATATGCTGGGCATTAATGTGTTTTTCGGGGCCGTGTTCACTGGGCTTATTACAGCCATAGGGATAGGATTTATCACGCAAAATAGTCGAATCAAACAGGATACCTCGATCGGCCTGATGTTTTCGGCAGCTTTTGCCCTGGGTATCATTATGGTTACCTTGATGAAAAGCAGTGCGGATTTGTACCATATTTTATTCGGCAACGTGCTGGCTGTACCTGCTGCGGAGATGTGGATGACGTTTATCGTCGGCGTGATTGTGTTATCTGCTATCTTTATTTTTTATAAAGAACTGCTGGTTACCACCTTTGATCCAACGATGGCGGCGGCCTACGGACTGCCTAATCGGCTGATACACTACTTATTAATGACACTTCTGACCATGACCACCGTGGCTTCCCTGCAAACCGTCGGGATTGTCTTAGTTGTAGCGATGTTGATTACCCCGGCGGCTACGGCGTACTTGTTAACCAACCGTTTATGGCTCATGACGTTTCTTGCGGCAGGATTTGGCGTCTTCTCCTCTGTCGTGGGATTGTATTACAGCTTCACGTACAATTTATCTTCCGGTTCAACTATCGTACTTGTAGCTACGGTCATCTTTATGATTACCTTTATTTTCTCACCGAAACAAGGTTTATTATGGCGCTCCCTGCGGGTGCATAAGAACAGAGCCCAGTTGAACGATCATTGAATCATCAGTTAACCATCTTTAGATTACTACTAAATTATTATTTGGAGGCGTATTTCATTGAACAAGATGATTTTATTACTTATTTTCACATTATCCACTTTACTTATTCTCGGGGGCTGCAGCAACAATAATAACCAACCAAACGAGTCAGATCAGGATAAACTTAAGATTGTGGCCACTTACTCCATCATCTATGACATTGCCAAGAATATAGCCGGCGATGAGGTTATCATTCACAGTTTAGCGCCTATTGGCTCAAACCCTCATGAATATGATCCGCTTCCCAACGATGTGAAGAATACAACCGATGCGGATGTAGTTTTTTACAACGGTTTGAATCTGGAGCAGGGAAACAGTTGGTTTAAGAAGTTGATCGAAACCGCAGGCAAGTCAGGGGAAGGTGCACCAGTCTACATGGTAAGTGAAGGGGTTGATGCGATTCAACTGGAGTCCAAAGGGCTGGAGAATCAAATGGATCCCCATGCTTGGCTGGATATCACCAATGGGATCAAATATGCCGAGAATATCCGTGAAGCTTTGATTGAAGTAGACCCGGACAATGCGTCGAAATACCGGGACAATGCAGATAACTACATTAAAGAACTTGAAGCATTGCATAAGGATACGATTGAGAAAATAAAACAAATTCCTGAAGCCAAGCGATTTTTGATCACCAGTGAAGGGGCATTTAAATACTTTGGCCGCGCCTATGGATTGGAGACCGGCTACATTTGGGAAATCAACGCTGAAAACCAAGGTTCGCCGCAACAAATACGTGCCGTTGTAGATCTAATCAGGGATAAAGGAATCAAAGCCCTGTTCATCGAAACTAGCATCGACCGCCGCAGTATGGAAACTGTCTCCGATGAAACGGAAGTCCCCATAGTCGGAACGGTTTACACCGATTCGCTTGGGGCGCCAGGCACGGATGGAGATACTTACTTGAAAATGATGCAGGTGAACACTAGTGTCATAATTGATGGTTTATCGAAACAGTAAATCTATATGACACAAAAGCCGTGTTATTGGCTCGCTCAGCGGGCAATAACACGGCTTTCCGCATTCATCCTAGCTATTTTTTTGCTATTTCGTCTAAGGAACCAATTTTATCGGCAAAGCCGTGGTACCCCCCGCTTCCACCCCATATGTTCAAGGTTTAACTACCCAACGGCTATTGATCGCTGCTCCATCTTGCGAATTTCAGCTTCAAATCTATCGGCAGCAGCATTCTTAACTCTATGAAATGTGCCATCGGGCTGCTGTACAAGAGAATATAACCCGAAATAAGCCAAATTCTCTTCAATAGGCAAACTGTTTGTGCGGTAAGGCCAGTCAACCATATCCAGAAACGGAAACCAAGTTACCCCGAATAAATCAATTCCTTTGGCAGCAATGATATGACAAGCCGTAAAAAGTTCTTCCATCCATGCGATTCGTTGTTCAACTGTGCCGTTATAGCTGGTTTCCGTGATAAAAACAGGCTTTCTATAACGCAGATAAATATCTTCAACAATCTCTATTAATTCATTGCCCGTTCCAAGCACAGGTTGAGGAATGTGTTCATGGCTCACCGTTTCCCTAGTAATCGTGTTTACGGAAAATTGGGGATAATAATTAATGCCGATAATATCCGGTTCAATCGCATGATTCTTGTACCATTCCAGGTCTTCTTCGCCGACGCCGCGGTCTATAATCCATTTATACAGCGGATGTGAATGATCAATCAAACCTTGAATTAGCTCCCACATTACATATCGAACTTCATTCCAGATAACAACTTCTTCCTCCATACCCTCCTCTGCAGAAATGTACTTTTTCGAAGCTTCGACATGTACAGTTACGGCATCGGGTTGAATCCGGCGAATGGCTTGCTCCGTGTGGATAATTCCTTTACACAGTTGGTTCATCACCTGCATAAATCCTAAGTGGCCGGTTAAATAAGGGGGCCAAATTCCGCTCCATCCGCACCATTCCGCATTGACAAAGGGTTCATTCAGAGGGGT
>DASWUO010000159.1:0-4490 GCA_036401615.1 Bacilli bacterium
AATGCATTTTGATGCGTTCCTCCACATTCATAAGGCCGATTCCACTGAAACGGAAGCCTGGCTTTTGAGGTTTAGCCAGCAGCAATCCCTGTAAATCCATAGGGTCCATTCCTTTTCCATTATCCTCTACTTCCAGACAGATATCCCCATTCATTTGGTATACCCGCACTACAATAATGCCAATCTTCTCGGTAAGCTCAAGACCATGCATAATTGAATTTTCCACCAGCGGCTGCAAGATCAATTTAACCGTTGGGCATTCCAGCAGTTCTTCATCTATCTCATATAACACCTTAATTTTATCTTGGTAACGAATGTTCTGCAGGGTCATAAAGTGTTTGATCATTTGTACTTCTTCATCAATAGTTATAAAAACCGTGTTTTTGCTGATGCTCAATTGTAATAACCCAATCAAACTAATCGCTGTACTATAAATTAACTCATCATTATGCATACGAGCCAACGCTTTAATAGAATTTAACGAATTGTATAAAAAATGGGGCGTGATTTGCGCTTGCAGCGTGTTTAATTCCGCTTGCCGTTTCATCACATGCTCTTGCTCTACCCGAACCAACAGCTCCTGAATTTCCTGAATCATCTTGTTGTAATGATGAGTCAGGATGGCGATTTCGTCCGTACCTTTTACTTCGAGCGTTTTATTAATATCCCCGTCCTTGACACGCCGCATCGAAGAAATCAATCTTTTTACAGGAAGAGTAAACCGGTTTGCCAAGATAAAAGCAATAGCAATAGACAGTGCTATGCAGATGGATACAATGAGGGTCATTGTTTTTAGAATAACATCGGAATTTCGGGTGACATAATCGATAGGCAGTTCAGCTACATAAATCCAATCTGACTTCCTGGAATAGAAATAATGGATGTATTTCTTGCCTTGCCCGTCCTTCCAGATGAAACCGCTTTTGGAATCCGCATGAAGCACACGTTCAAGATATGCCGATGTGAATTTGGTATTGTTTCTTGAAGGATCCTTATGATAGATGACATTCCGCTGCGAATCCGTAATATAGAATATGCCTGACTCGCCATCCAAGCTGTTTGCGAATATATTCTTAATGGTTTCATCCGAAATATTGATGATCAATACACCAAGAGGCTTATAATTGTCGGGACTGTACACGGTACGGGAAAATGTTAAGACATACCGATTGCGGTCAACGGTTCCCTCATCAAACTCGTTCTCATGCACGCCCATCCAGACCGGCTTTAAATTATTGTCCAGTGCTAACTGATAGGAGCGATATTCGTGAAAATCCGTATCCATATTCAGCTTTATCGTGGGTGTAATAATCCCGGCATCCTCCATACATAAATACATAGATGAAATTTCAGGTTGACTGATCATTATTGTGGTCATGAAAGATTCAATCGTTCTTATTCTCACCTTCTGATCAAATGGACTTAAGCTATTGAAGTCTTCATTTTGGATCTCCGGATTTGTCACCAGCTTGACACTGGCATTTGTGACGTCATCCATCAGTTGATTGACACGGGATATGGTTTGGGACAATACGGTTTCTGCATATTTCTCAGCTTGCTGTTCTACAATGCGGGAAGCTTGGTTATAAAGAAAGATGTTAGCGAATACCAAGGGAATTGTAGAGAACATAATTAAATAAACCGTAAGCCTGCTCTTTATCGAATTTCGAAAAAGCTGTTGAAATAAGTTAACCCAACCCCTCATGTACTTCACCCTTCAACGACGCTGTTTCAATTATTGTAAACTCTCTCACCCGGATTAAGCAATGGTAATATCCACTCGGTAAACATCCGTGCCGTTGCTTTCCATAAATAATCTGAACTGTCGTCCTGTCATGTGATGTACTCCTGAAATATCGGCATTACATATTGTGAAATAGGGCTTGGACAAATCTTCGCGTTCGGGATCCAAAGGAATCGGTATCGTCCAACTGTGCAAGTCATCGCTGAATGATATTTGGCACGCTCCTTTTTCTGCAATCCAATAGTCCCTTCGGTAGCTGGTCATCATGTATTGATTCAAATGAGTATTATAGCTGACACAGGGAATATTTCCTTTCTCTACAATGCTTGTCTCTTCTCCCAAATTGCCCGGTTCCGTATAGGCACCTTCATAATATTTATGCCAATGGCCTGGAAGCCCTTTACTGTTTATTGAAGCACGCGCGGCATAAAGACAGTCGTAAATCTGGTTTTTTTCTGCATCCCAGAACATTTGAGTATAAAAAATGTAAAAGTAACCATCCCGATCGTTCGTGAATAGGGAAAAGTCTCCTGCCCCTAAGTTTACATTGTTCATTGCCTGTCCGCCAACCATACCATCAGGACGGTACTGTTCCGTCCAACATGGCTCATGTGAAGTGAGAATCCAACCGACAAAATCCCAGTTACTCCCTTGATCTATAGAGGTAATTAAACCAATATGGCGAAAGTCAGGTTCCCCTTCCTGTTGACCTTGTATAGTATAAGAAGTGTCCATTGCGCCCCAACCGGTTTCGTTATGAATGAAACAATAGAATTTTCCATCTGCCGGATCGATCCACAAACCGTTAGGCCATATCTGACCACGCGACAGCGGACCGTCCGGATAGGGTATACCTTGGAATGCTTCGCCTGCCCGTCCCATTTCGAAGTTGTAGGAGATATCGCATTGTTTAACCAGATCGTCAACAGAGCTTCCTTTCCACAATGAAATACCGCCTAAATTTGTATGTCCTGCCAGCAGCCATAATACTCCATCACAGTCTCTGCAAAAGGCAAGTACGCCGTCTTGAAAAACGCCGTTATGATTCGTAAATTGCGATAAACTGGGTTCCGTTATTTTCCATCCCTGCGAAGCGAGTGAATGATTGTCCAACATATCTAGGTTCCTCCGTTATGTCATACGGAAACCGTCCTAAATTAAAATTAGAACGGCTCCTTTTTTTTAAAAACAAGCTTCTTCTTTACTGATAAGTAATCGTCGGATCCCAAATGGTCGTATCGGAAGTTATCGTACTATTCTTGTTCACTTGGAAATAAATTATATCTCCTGTACTCACCGTTGTATTAAAATCATGGCTCAATCCCGTAGTCGTTGTAATTGTATGCTGTCCCCATAACCCGGTACTGTTCTTAAGAATACTAACAATAACTCCATCTCCCGCATCCACTTCCTTTTTGGCTGTTCCCTGAATTCGCACCGTGCCCGCATAAGGCGCAATCCAAGTTCTTACGGAATCGTTCGTGTCGGGATGCTGCCTATCGCTCATGATCAAGGCATACGTCTGGGCGCCCTTCCACCTGTTGTTGGACTGATCCCATGTCATGTCCGAATAGGAACTTCCGTTCCACTGCTTGTAGTGCCATCTGTACCATCCTTGCCCCTTGCTGTACAAGGTAGACGCCTTATAGCTCGGAGTAATAAGCAGATTAATGTAATTCTTCGTCAGATTCCAATACATGGCATTATCGATTACTCCGCCTTTGTCATACCATTTCTCCGAAGGCGAAACGAGATCATCCGTATTTGTTACGGCTACAGCCGTCTCCTCCGCATATTCGTTGAAGGAATTGATGATCACAATTTGGGGTTTGGGTGATTTTTTCAATACTTTGTCCCACCCGGAGAGGGTATAATAATCGCCATTCGACCTCGAAACCGGTGTGGCTCCTTTGTTGTTATTCCATCCAGGCATGACCACCATCACTTCGTCATGGTCGAGCGTGCCGTTTCTCACTTCCCAGCCATAAGTACCGGCTGTACTCGGACTGTGTGCCCATCTTACCGTAAACTTATTGGTATTTGTCTTGTCTCCAGTCCAGCTTTCCCACGATGACCTGTCCGTAGGTGTGCAATATACAACCAAGATCGGCTTACTGTTTAAGTTGAAATAGTTAGTGGTGCCGCCTTCTGCCGTATTGACAAATTCCTTCCAAACCTCGCCCGCTTCAAATTCGATGGTCTGGGGATCATGCGACCACTGAATGCCGCCTACAGCAATAGCGTATTTGATATTCCTATTGTTTGCATTGCTGTTCCAGCTGCTTATTCTTGAGGCGGTCGTTTTGGCTCTGCGGAAAATATACTCATCGTCCACATAAAGATTATTTGTTTCATCAAAAAGCAGGAAATCAACCTTCGCGACGGCGAGTGTAGACAATTGCTCGTCTATGACAGATGTGTTGCCGCTGTCATACTGTTGGTATGACCCTAAGGTAAGCGGTTTATATTTGATATTCCATGCTGTCCAAGTGTCATGGAGATTGGGTTTATAATAATGGTAACGTTCCACCTTCCATGTTCCTGTGCTTGCATAGAATGCAACCGAGGCTTTCCAGCCATATTTATCCCCTGTTACATTCCCTTGGAACACCTTTGTCGAGCCGTAGCCAAAACCGGAATTCATCACAATGTTTCCGGAAAGAATATTGCTGCCCTTGCTGTAAGTGCGCCCATACCAATCGCCGCTCTTGCTGTCGCCATTGACATCGCTGTTGAAAAACACGAA
>DASWUO010000160.1:0-1897 GCA_036401615.1 Bacilli bacterium
TGATCTTGCAGAAAATTCGTTACGCTATAGGGCAAGCCGATGCGAATGTTTCGTTATCGGGCCTTGTCTCGGTAACCGGAGCGATTTACGGTCAGCCTTATAATCCTACATTCACCCGCCATCCCCAGGAAACACCAGCACTGGTCGGGGCGTCAATGAGTAATAAGTCAATGGATAATAAGTCAATGAGTAATACGTCGATGGATAATAAGACAATGGATAATAAGTCAATGAAGGATGCATCCAATAACGGCGGGTCATCTGACGATAGATCAAATAGCGAAGTACATGAGCCTACCTACGTCAAAATAAAACTTGTACCCGATGAACACCTCAATGAGAAAGACATATTGCGAAGTGCCACGGAAGCATATACCCGGCAGCATGTGGAGAAAGGTGCGACAACAAGCTACATTATCAAACACTATGTGAAATTAACCGAAAGACCGACCTATCCTTTATTCAAGGAATCCCGCAAGTGGATCAACAAAACCTTTCACGCTTTGGGTAGACGGCATCTTCAAGCCTATTTGAACGAATTCTGTTTCAGGCTTAACTGCAAGCTGCGGAACACATCCTCCGTTTTCCAAGAGTTGACGCAACTTTGCACCGCCACCAAGACCATCACTTACGTGGCACTGACAGGCTAGCTTACCCTTCACTCGCGAAGCACTGACAGACCAGCTATGGTCCATTACCGTTCCCTGAGTTAAAGGGATACCTCCCATAAGGCCGAGAAACATATAGATAAGATGGCCAGTCCCCAAAAGTCACTTTTTTACCTTATATTCCCATAATTAATCCAAAAATAAGATCCCTGTTCAGGATCTTATGGCGAAATTGGAATCTTGTTTCAGCTGCGTATTTACAGCAATTCTCATTTCATCAATGTCAAAAGGTTTGGTAAAATGCATCAGGGCTCCCCGATCGGTCGCTTCCCTGATCGTATCCAGTTCCCCATAGGCCGTCATCATGATCACTTTAATCTGTTGATTGATGCCTCGAATCTGCCTTAAAATCTCCAATCCATCCATGCCGGGGATTTTCATATCAAGTAACACCAGATCGGGCGATTCATTCCTAACGATCTCCAGTGCCAACTTCCCGTTGGAAGCTTGGAACGTTTGATACCCTTCACAGCTAAACACTTCTACTAACAAGACCCGAATGCCATTCTGATCATCTACAATAAGCACTTTTTTCTTCACTCTCAACAAACCCCCAATATGAATATACCATTGAACGATGATTTTGTCTGAAAGCTCTAGTAGAACTATATATTCGTTGCTTAGGCAGAAGTTTCCTTCTTATTTCCTATAGAAATTTGAATTTTTTGTGACTTTAGCCCTATTGCTACTTCGAACTTTTAAAATTATTTTTGCTGCAGCATGGCGGCTTTAATAAATTCCCTAAACAAAGGCTGTGGCCTGTTAGGTCTGGAGGTGAATTCCGGGTGGAATTGTACGGCCAGAAACCAAGCGTGATTGGGCAATTCAATAATTTCAATAAGCCTGCCATCCGGGGAGGTCCCTGAGAATTTCATCCCGGCCGACTCCATCTTCTCGCGAAATTCATTGTTGAATTCATAGCGGTGGCGGTGTCTTTCATAGACTAACTCCTCCTCGTAGCAATGCATAGCCAAGGAATCGGCAGCAATCTTGCAAGGATACAATCCGAGGCGCATTGTGCCGCCCAGATCCTCGATATCTTTCTGTTCAGGCAATAAATCGATGACCGGATAAGAGGTGGTTGGGTTGATTTCCGATGAATTCGCTCCCTCCATCTTCGCAATGGATCGGGCATATTCGACCACTGCCACTTGCATACCAAGACATATTCCGAAAAAAGGTACATTCTTCTCCCGCGCATACCGGATGGCTGCGATCTTTCCTTCAAT
>DASWUO010000161.1:0-2342 GCA_036401615.1 Bacilli bacterium
CCATGGTTAACGTACTGAATAAATCTTCTTCATTGGGGAGCGCCATGCGATAACCGGGTTTGTTCATTTCTTCGATAGATAATTGCGTTAGAGGGACACCTTCATTGGATACGATTAACGCTTGACCTTGTTGGCCAAGATCCAGATAGTTTAATGGAATTATCAAGTTGCTGACATCGATCCACACGCCGATCACCTGGTCAAATTCCGTTTGTACCAGGCGAATAAGCGCTGTCTCACGGTCGTTGTGAATCAGCTTCCATCGATTATCCAAAAACCCTTCAGCTTCATGATCAAGCATATACTTGTTTAGAACACTCCTGACAGAGTCAAACTTTTCGGTATTTGAACCAAGAAATGAAGTGCTTAATATCTCGCGTTCCTGAAAAGAATACACAAAAATCATGTTAGCGTTGGTGAGATTATTCAGATCCTTATTCATTTTATTCTGTAACCGGACCTTGGAAAGCATATATTCATTATTATCGGGATTATTCCCGCTATATAGGGCCAAATCAGAATCCTGCACAATAAAGGTGTAAAGGTAATTGTCAATATTATCCAAAGTATGATCAATTTGATTCATATACATAGACAATAAATTTTTATTTGACTGTCCTGCTTGCATACGGACAACATTCATTGCGTAATAATTATTATACATAAGAAAAATAAACATCGGGATTGTGACAACACCGAAGCCTATAATGAGTTTTAAACGCAAAGAGGCCCTCATGCCCTTATCCTTCTTACCGACTGCCTCTCAATGAGCGCAATTGGCAAAACCACTTCTGAAAGATCCTCGGGGTCGGATCCCCGTATTGTCTGTATTAAGCATTGTACCGCTTTGATCCCTTTGGCTTTGATATCCTGCCGGATAGTAGTTAATTGAGGGATAAACATACTCGACATCAAGATATCATCGAAACCAATGACCGAAATATCGTCTGGAACTCGTTTGCCCGCTTCCCGCAAACCGCTAACAACACCAAATGCAACCATATCCGCTGTAGCAAATACCCCCGAAATATCAGACATTTTATCTGCTATGACTTTTCCTGCCGTTACACCATGCTCATAACTAATGGAATCCTCGAATACATAGTCCGGATTATAAGCTATTCCGGCTTGTTCCAATGCGCTTTTGTATCCAAAAAACCGTTTCTCCACGACGCCATCCTTTTGAATTTTTCCTGTTACAATTGCAATATGGGAATGTCCGTTTTCAATCAAATGTGTTGTTGCCAAGCTTCCTCCGAATTCATCATCGATGCCAATTGTTTTAAAACAGGCTTCATGAATGTAACTATCCACTAAAATAATAGGAATTCTCAATAGCTTCAGCCCTTCATAAAAGTCCTCGTTGTAAACCCCCATGATAATGGCTCCATCCAGATTTCTCTGAATAGAGAGGTCAAAACAGCCTTTTCCTTTATCCATTCCCGTTAGAATGAGATGATAGTTATGCTTGCGGAGTTCACTTTCGATACCGCTTACAATTTCACTATAGAAAGGGTTTTCAAGAATCATTGAGTTATGCTCTTCCGTCTCGGGAATAACAACGCCTATTAAATAAGACTTTTTATTCACGAGGCTTCTGGCAGAAAAGTCGGGAATGTAGTTTAACGAAGCAACCGTCGCTTGGATCCTCTCCAACGTTTCTGTGGAAACTTTTGACTCTTTTCCGTTTAACGCATAAGATATAGCCGCGGTGGATACACCTGCTGCCATGGCAACATCTTTAATTGTAATTCTTTTCATAGCAGCACTCCTTTGCACTAGACACCCCAAAGTGTTTGGCTACGTCCTTTATGGTTATCTTTTTCATTGTTTCCACCATTCTTGTGTGTGAAGTTAAACGTTTAAGCACATTATACATACGAACCTGTTTTTTGGCAACAGTTTTTAAAAACTGTCGTTTTTTTTAAAAATATCTTTTATCTTTTATAATGATGTTTTATCCTGCTTTTTGCGATATTCATTGGGTGATAAGCCCTCGAGCTTCTTAAACACTTTACTGAAATACTTTTCGTCCTGGTAGCCGACAATCTTGGCGATTTCAGCAATTCTCATATGCCGGTTGGCAAGCAAAATCTTTGCTTTCTCCATACGCTTCCTGCTAATATAATCCGTTATATTTTCCTGAAACTCTTGTTTGAACCAACGGGATATATATTCCCGGCTGAGATAGAAATGCGCCGAGATATCCTGCAGCGTAATATCCTGATCATAATGATTTTCAATATATCTGGCGATTTCGTAAATCACATTCTTATTCTGGTGCTCCTTCTCTTTCAATAAACTGGACAACTTCAACATGCTGTTTGTTAGCTCCTGCTCCC
>DASWUO010000162.1:0-6099 GCA_036401615.1 Bacilli bacterium
ACCGTATGGTTTGGTATACAAGGTAAGGATAATGTTTCCTTCACCGTAATCCATACAACGGATAACAATACCCTCTACTTTATAAAGCATCCCCGAATCTCTTCTCCCATGAACCACTGGATTAATACTGATATGATTCCATAACTTCCTCTTCAAAAATTTCTTCTGCCGGTTCCCTGTCTGCCAAGCCCTTGTTCACTTCATTATAAAGCAGATAAGCATCCACATCTCCTGTTATTGCAAAATAACTCCACGAAAAATCCCGCATTTGCATTCATCCTTTCACATGGGGTCAATGATACTACCGGACACGTATAGGATGATACTGTTGATCTGAAACTATCCATACAATTTAATGCCATGTTAATCATGCCTGAAGCCGAGGTCTTTGAGGACGCGGTCCTGATTGCGCCAATCTTTCTTGACCTTGACCCAGATTTCCAGAAAGGTTTTGGAGCCAAGCAGATTTTCAATGTCTATCCTGGCCTTCTGTCCCACTTCTTTAAGCAAGGCGCCCTTCTTTCCGATAATGATCCCTTTTTGCGAATCCCGTTCAACAAAGATGATTGCCGAGATATGAACAACGCCATTGTCTTGCACCTTCATATCTTCGATAGCAACGGCGATTGAATGGGGGATCTCCTCATGAGTCAGATGCAGCAGCTTCTCACGAATCAGTTCTGCACAAATGAATTGCTCCGGATGATCCGTTACTTGATCGGCCGGGTAATATTGCGGTCCCTCAGGCAAATATTGCCCAATTTGTTCCAACAGCGTGCTGACATTATTGCCCGACTTGGCCGAGACAGGAACAATTTGGGCAAAATTCATAAGATCCTTGTAACTTACGATTACAGGCAAAAGTGCCTCGGGATGGACTTGGTCAATCTTGTTCATCACCAATAGAATGGGTGTATTCTGAACCTTCTTAAGCCGTTCTATGATAAAACGATCCCCGCCGCCTAAACCTTCCACAACATCTATGATGAATAGAATCGCGTCCACTTCACTTAGTGTACTCTCTGCCGTTTTCATCATATATTCACCAAGCTTAGATTGCGATTTATGTATGCCCGGCGTATCCAAGAAAACAATTTGGAAATCTTCCGTTGTATAAACGCCATGGATTTTATTACGGGTGGTTTGCACCTTATCTGACATGATCGCTATCTTCTGGCCGATTATTTGGTTCATTAAAGTGGATTTGCCCACATTGGGTCTACCTATAATCGCAACAAATCCGGATTTAAATTTCTTTGTCATCTATAAATGCTCCTCTGTCGAAGGCTCCCGGTAAAAGCTCGGAAACCGTACTTTCTATATATTCTCCTTTAGTATTACCCATGATAACACGCATACCCGGCGAGCACAATTCTACTAAAACCTGCCTGCACGCACCACAGGGAGCTAGAGGGCGGCTCACATCGCCTGCAATAGCTATAGCTTTGAAAGAATATGGTTTATAGCCATCGGCAATAGCCCGAAACAAGGCAGTTCTCTCCGCACAATTCGTTAACCCATAAGACGCATTCTCCACATTGCAGCCTAAAAAAACCCGGTTGTCTTCTCCTAACAATGCACATCCCACTTTAAAACAGGAATAAGGAGCGTATGCTTCTTCTCTAGCTTGCACAGCTTGGCCAAGCAAATATTTCATTTCGTCATCCATAGCTTTCTCACCCCTAAAAATAATGTATTAATTGATAGGCAATGTACGTCATAAAACTTCCGAAAAAACCACCCAGAATCAAGGAAGGGAAAGTCCGGTCCGTCTTTTCATAGAGAATGATCATAATTAAGCCGGACAATGAATAAGAAAGCAAGATTACCGGGGTTTCTGTAATATAAAGGGTCATCAGTGTTGACATACTAAAGGCCAAAGCCGTGATAATGCTGGGACGGGTAACTTTGTGATTTGTTGAATAACGGGCTTGAATCACAATGACGGCAAGAAGAATCAGGGCAATAATAATCCAGATAACCCCCACCGACATGGGATTCACCTTTTCCCGAACTTGGTAGAACAAGTTATTTAAAGGGTTGTAAAAAACAATCATACCTACGGCAACAGCAAAAACGGAAGTGACCAATACTGCAGCAGCGGCCACATCCTTAGCTATTTTGGCAAGCGGATGGGGTTTTTGAACGATAAGATCCACTGTTTTCTCAATGGCTGTGTTGATCAATTCCGTAATCAGGATGAGAACTATAGCGAGCAAAATAAACAAAATTTCCAGCTTAGACAGCTTGAAAATCAATGCCATAAAGAGAACGCTAAAAGACGCTAAGAAATGAAATTTCATATGTTTTTGGGTAGTTAAAGCGTATTGTAACCCTTCATATGCGTAACGAAAGCTGCGCAGCCATTTACGAGCTTCTTTCACCTGACGAATCCCGCTTTCTGCAAAATTTGCTCTTGTTTGGCAAACATTTCTTTCTCTGAGCCTTCGTCCTGATGGTCATACCCTATAAGATGCAGGAAACCGTGGATGAATAAAAACCCAATTTCCCGTTCCAGAGAATGGCCATATTCTTCACTTTGCTTCATAGCTGTGGGGATGGAGATCAAGATATCCCCCAGAAATTCATCCATGGCTTTGCGGTCCTCTTCATTATCTTCACTATAGAAGATTTTCATCTCATCCTCTGTTGTGTCCTGCATAGCGAAGGAAAGGACATCGGTCGTCTTGTCGATCCCCCTGTAAGTTTGATTTAACCGGCGCATTTCCCCATCGGTGATAAAGCTTAATGTCACTTCTCCCTCTTCTATCTCCTCAGCTTCCCCTGCCTTTACTAATAAAAGCTCAAGCCGTTTTACCAACTCCGCCGGGATCTCTTGCTCTTCTTGCTCATTGATGCATTCTAATTTTAAGTTCATGAGATTTTATACTCCTTCACTTATTGTTCCTGTCTTGATCCTCATTATAAGCGACAATAATTTTCTGTACCAGGGAATGACGGACGACATCCTGTTCGCTGAAATAAATGAACTCAATTTCTTCAATTCCCGAGAGAATTCTCTCCGATTCGACCAATCCTGATTTCTTGCCGTGCGGCAGATCAATTTGGGTAACGTCCCCCGTAATCACCATCTTGGACCCAAATCCCAAACGGGTCAAAAACATCTTCATCTGCATGGGTGTAGTGTTCTGGGCTTCGTCCAGTATAATGAAAGCATCGTCGAGCGTGCGCCCGCGCATATAAGCTAACGGTGCAATTTCAATCAATCCGCGTTCCAATGATTTAATAACCTGTTCGGGTCCCAGCACATCATTCAGCGAATCATATAAAGGCCTTAGATAAGGATCCACCTTCTCCTGAAGATCCCCGGGCAGAAAACCTAAACTTTCTCCTGCTTCGACAGCAGGCCTTGTTAGAACAATTCTCTTGACCTTACCTTCCTTAAGGGCGGCTACGGCAAGAACTACAGCTAAATAAGTCTTTCCGGTACCGGCGGGTCCAATTCCGAAAACGATGTCCCCCTTACGAATGGCAGTTACATATTGACGTTGACCAAAGGTTTTTACTCTTATAGGTTTTCCCCGGTAGGTGGTGGTGATATCCCCTTTGTAAAGCTCCAATAACTGATCAGCCTGCATGGTCTTGGATAGTTCTAAAGCATAAAGCACATCGCGTTCCGTAAGATTATAGCCAGTACGAATCAGCTGCAGCAATACTTGAAATAATTGCTGCAAGGAATCGACTTCCCCAGGCATTCCTTGAATTACGATCTCGGCTTCTCTTGTAAAAATGGAAGCTTGTGAATTTCTTTCTATAAGGTGCAGCAGTTTATCTTGAGGGCCAAACAAAGCGAGGCCTTCCTCTACATTGTTAAGCGCAATTTTCACTAATTGGGCGTTGTTTGGCAAAAGTTTATTCTCCTCGGCTGGCCGGAATAATAGGCTGCTCTTTCGTGATTTCTTCATCCACTTCAAAAAGCACCTTCATATAAACTTTACCACTCTCGCTCTTTACATGCAAAATTTTTTCAGCGATGATCTTTGCATCAAGCCCCGATTTCAATAAAATTTCCGCTCTTGCCTGCTGCAAACCGATTCCTTTAGCTTCCTGAACATTCAGGTTTTGTTTTACATAATGGACTTCGCGGATCTTTTCATCCATCCACCCAATATACAGGGAATGATCTTTCCATTGGAGTATGTTTCGATCGTCTTCTGTTTCATATAGAATATACTTAAGCTTCCCATAGCCGTTAATCATGAAAGCCCGGTTTCCAATAACAAGATATTTCCGTTTCTTGGATTCTCCTGTATACACCTTAGATTGTTGAATCAATGGCACAGAAATGTCATATTCATGCCATACCAAGCCCCTGATGTTACCATTGGAAACTACAATTTGGCGGTTTTCCCCATCACCCAGAACACCCGAAACAAGGATATCCCCTTTTTTCACCCGGCTGTGGAGTTTAACCATAGGTCTGCCCTTTTCAACCAGCATCTTGGTGATGACGGCATCCGTCTTAGCCACCAGGTTTCGGGGATTCATCAAAGGTTTCTTAACGGGCAGTTTAGTCTCCACAATGTGGATACGGGCTTGTGCCCCTTTCATTTCAAAGCCAATCCAAGCTGCTCCAGGCAGGGCGGTCATAAGTTGGTTAGTCAATACATCCGGGCTCTCTAAGCGAAATTTCCATTGGAGGGGCCGAATACCCAGTTTTTCAGCAGCCTCCATGATCCGTTGTGAACTTATTTTCTCATTTCCTTCAATTTTTACTTGCCAAATAACCGATGAGAGTAAATACAACCCTATAACAAAGACAACAAAGCCTGCAGCAAAAAACTTTCTGCGCCCCAGCTTGTCCATCAGAAAAGGAAGTCCTTTTCTTCTGGTCACATGTACTTTAGTACCTGTCTTCTTTAAGAGCGGACGAAGCAAAAAAAAGTGCTCGATTAAGACCTTCATCTCATACCTGTTTTCACCGCTGCGGTGAATGTCCCATAATCCTATGTTGCGGGCTACCGCATCATTAATCAGTTCGACCGTCCGCTCACCGCGCACCGCCACTGTGACATATCCCCTTGACCAAGAGACTATATTGGAACGCAAACGGACTCCCCCTTCTTACTCTGTCATCCTGTCATCAACCATGGATATATTTAAAACCTAAGATACTTCCCTCCAGAAACACTTCTTCTTGACCAATCGCTCTAATCACCAACTGCGAACCGCTGACTTGAAGCTCCCCCTTGTTTAAAGCCAGCCGCAGCAGCTCACTTGAGAAAAAAAGCACCCCGCGGTGATTTTCTATATACATTTGAACGTTGCCGATCATGGTAATTCTCGGCAGCCCGGTAAACACGTCTTGAGGCAGATCAATGATCGCTTCAGTCCATTTATGCAAATTCCGGCCCAAGTGTCGCATCGCCTTCTTAGTTCCCCCTTAGATTACCGGTGCTTATCATAAGCATAAGCTACTTACAAAGTATGCTTTCAAGTCTTGTTTTATGAAAAAAAAGAAACCGCCTGTTCAGGGATGAACGGGCGGTTAATAGAAAAAGCACCCCCGCAAGGAGTGCTTACATTATTATTATAGAAACTGCTGAACTGCTTGATTGACAAGTTTCCCATCGGCACGCCCTTTAACTTTGGGCATTAGGGCAGTCATTACTTTTCCCATATCAGCTTTCGAAGAAGCGCCAACTTCAAGGATGGTCTCCTTAACGATAGCCTTAATCTCATCTTCGGAATATTGCTGTGGTAAATATTCGTTAATTATGATGATTTCTGCTTTAAGATTATCAGCAAGATCATCGCGTCCGGCTTTCTCAAATTCTTGGAGAGCATCTTTGCGCTGCTTCAGCTCACGGCTTAATATGTCAAGAACTTCATTATCCTCTAGAGATCTGCGCAAATCTATTTCAAGATTCTTGATAGCTGAACGAATCATTCGGATGACAGAGAGTCTAAATTTGTTCTGCTCCCTCATGGCCTGCTTCATGTCTTCATTTAAACGTTCGCCTAGACTCATTTATTATAAATCCTCCTACATCGAAAGCATGAATATCTCTAAAACTTCCTCTTACGCGCAGCCTCGGATTTTAATTTACGCTTAACACTTGGCTTCTCATAATGTTT
>DASWUO010000163.1:0-2412 GCA_036401615.1 Bacilli bacterium
TAATCTTTTCATTCTTCAATTGATAATTTTGCTTCTGCATACTCTATCATATCTCCTTTTTCTAATATTGGAATGAGCATTTCAAATAATTTGCGGCATATCGGGGTGATTCGGGCCAAAATGCTTCAGAATGACCATGGGTTCATGGAGACTGCAATTTGTAATGATGACTCCTTCTCTAGCCGCCGCTTCACTGACGAAATATTCGTCCGCGCTCATCTGGCCAAAACGCAGCATAATGGCCGCTTCCGCATCATACTCGCCAAACTTGCCGTGACCCTGAATCATAATGCATCCGTAAGCCGCGGCATCCTCGACTACTACGGTTTGTCCGGGCTGGATCGTCAACTCCTTGGCACCAATGTACTCGTTGGCATAAGTAATCCATTTCTCAGTGTGCTGTTCATCCGAATGACTGCAAAGAACGGGTGCCCTGAAGTAATTTTTCTTGTAGTGGGGGTCGATATTTTTTTCCCAATCCATCAAACTAAGAATGTATTCGATATCCCGTTTTTTCTCTTCCGGGCAGTTTTCTACCAGAAATTCATAAGGATAAACCTCGCCCGATGTTACATTCTCATGCACTGAATTTACATCACTATTCCACTGAGGCTCATAAGTCAAGTAAGAACCCGGCGCATGCACTACTCCAGGCGGGGTATACCACCCGGTACCGAGTTCAATTCGATAAGCACGCGAAAGCTCTGTAATCCGGTTATCCCCTTGTTCATAGTTTAGCAATCTTTCTCTTACTTGGTCTATGGTCGTATCTGGATCGTACCCAAAGTAAGTTACCGGAAATTTCCCAGGATGGTTATTTAATTGGGGAGGAAAATAGTACGCCTCAGGCTTGCCGATTCTACCGACACGCCCCGCAGCCATTCCGTTAAGATGCAAATGATGAAATAAAGGAGTTTCATAGTCAAAAAACTTGGAATACATCGGCCATGTACCGTACTTTTGCTTCAACTCCGCACCAATAATAGCTTCACCCAACTCTTCTACCGCATCTTTTAGAGAAAACTTATCGGATAACTTGTCTGAAGCGGCAACATAACTCATGCCTTCATCTGCTGGAGCCAACGGTCCATTCATCGCTGGAATCACAGAGGAGAACCAACGCTCTTTAATCGAGCCCCGGTTCGTGCCAAGCGCATAGTAATCATCCGGATGCAGCCGCAAACGTTGTCCGGCTTGGGCAAAACGGCGGGGAACAAAAACCGGAATCAGTCTTAATATACCTTTACCTTTGTCAAAGGTGCTGTGAATTAATCTTTGATTACTCATATCAAGTCTCCTTAGTTGAACTCTATTAGCGGCAGGCTATTGTACTCACAAACTATATTAAATGTACAACGGCCTTATCTTTTTTAAAATGTGTTATCTTGTTTTAAATCTCAATAATATTGTTAATTTGTTAGGTTATATTATAGCGAATAAGGATCCTGATTAAGATCCACTGGAGTACCAAAAACAGGCTTCGCATAAGGAAGATGAGTTGCCCCTCTCGCCAGAATATGATGCTCGTTGGCGGCATCTCCTTCAAAGGGCTCGCCATGATTCCAAGGAATCCAGGAACGGGCATTGCTGTAATGACAAACATAGGAGCGCCTAAAGCGATCCGCAGTTTTATTGGGAAACGAACGGTGCAGCAGATGTGAATGAAAGAACAACACATCCCCGGGATGCATTATCCCAGGGACAGGATTCCCATATTTTGCAGCTACTTTGGTTAATTCATTTACATCATCATTGCTATTACTAGCTGTACTGTTAAGAAACAAATCCGCAAAGGCTCCATGCGCGTGCATACTTCCATTGGCTAAAGCCTCCTGTGTAAATGGCGGATAAATCGGCTCGGCATGGGAACCCGACGCTACCCATAAACATCCGTTTTCCTCATCCACTACATCCAAGGCAATCCAGGCTCCAACCAAAGTATCAGGAAAAGTGCGGATATAGAAGGAATCCTGATGCCAGCCTTGTCCTCCTCTGCCCGGAGGATTAAAGAAAACCATAGATTGCAGTGCAATTACATCAGGTCCAACCAATGCTTCCGCTACATCCAGCACTCGCGGATGCAAGAGACCCCACTCCGCCGTATGATCTTTCCGATGAAGCATATGGATTCGATTGCCGGCAATCCGATTTGCTAATTGCTCAGGTGTTGGATTAGCCGTATCTAATGGATCCAGTCCGGGAACCAACATATGGCCATAATACAGATCGTCTTCCCACTTCTGCAGCCTCTCTACATCCTGCTTCTCTATCAATCCCCTCACAATCAAATAACCCTTGCCATGATAATGGGCGTATTCATCTACTTTTACCATATACCGGTCTTCCCTCTGTGTTGCCTTTGGTGCATATCCCATTGATAAACCTCCAATATACTTATATTTGCTTAACCCT
>DASWUO010000164.1:0-2363 GCA_036401615.1 Bacilli bacterium
CCTGGCGAAGACCGCATTAAAGGGCGCGGCTTGCTTGATCGTCTTCGCAACAGCCTTTAGCAGCAAATCCCCAATCGCATGTCCCATCGTATCATTAACATACTTAAATTGGTCAAGATCCAAAAAGATAACAGCGGCTCTTCGCTTATTTCTCTGAGCTTCCATTATGGAATGGATAACGAAGTTCTTAAACAGGGTTCGATTCGGTAAGCTTGTCAGCGTATCGTAATAGGCCATATGGTATAAGTTATCAGAAACCCTGCCTATAAACAAAATGAAGATCAGCATGCCCATCACTACAACAAAGGTATCCGTAGATAAAAAGGCCCCCCCTTGCACTACGTTAAAAAGAAAGATATTAACCAATCCAATTAAACTGAAATATATAGTCGGTTTTGTGCCTGCTTCGGCCGCATATAAAGGACTCAAAAATAATAAAAGCCAGATGGGACTAGCTATATCCGTCCAATCAGGGAGGGTATAGATGGCGCAAATTAACGCACTGTCAATAACTATAAACCAAAACCACGACTTCATTCTATAAATACCGACAAGATTGTTCTTGAAAATCGAAAACCAGGTTAAATAAAGAGTCCACACCAGTGAAATAAAACAAAGAGTCAATAGTTCAGGTTGGGGGATTTTTAATAAATAATATTGTAACAACAATATAGGAATTGAAATATGGCCGAAAGCAAAAATTTTAGTCCCGCCCTGAAGCATGGATAACAACCCCGTTTGTAGGAAATTTAGCTGAACTCTGAAAAGTGATGATTAAAGTATATATGAATGTGTTTCAATCTACTAGCAAAATTTGTTTGGTTGAAAAATGGTTTGGGTGAAAAAAATTTGCCTCATCATGTAGCCGTTTGCCCATGGGTGAATATGATAAGTGATAAATACAGGAGGTGTTAGGATTGCAGCAGCAACAAAAGGACGATACTCAAACTTTATGCAAGAAACACATGCACCGCTATGTGATGGTGCAAATGAAAGACGGCAGCCATTATGACGGTATCGTGGAAAACGTGGATGATGAAAATTTGTATTTAGCGGTACCTGTAGGAGAAGCAGAAAGTATGGAAGCAAGGCAGTATCCGGGTTACGGGTACGGAGGTTATGGGGTTCCCTTATACGGTTACACGCAACCTGGATTATACGGTTATCAATTACCTGGGTACGGACACGGGTTTCCCCGACGAAGATTCAGGCGGTCCATTCTACCTTTGGCGGCTTTGCTGGCACTTACGCTGCTGCCGTATTATTAAAGGCTATACTGAGAGGCATCCCCAAAAAGGATAGCCTTTTTTGTGGCCTTCCTGTATGATTATCGGTATTCTCTGGGGATTTTTCTGGCCACACCCGTCTTGATCGCTGCCTTGATTACCAGATCCCTGATCGCTTTGACAACATTCTGGTTAAATACACTTGGTACGATATAAAAATGACTTCTTTCTTCATCGGATATGGAAGAGGCAATCGCTTCGGCTGCAGCAAGTTTCATCTCTTCGTTAATTTCAGTAGCCCGGCAATCCAAAGCACCGCGAAAGATTCCGGGAAAACACAATACATTGTTGATTTGGTTGGGATAGTCGGACCTGCCGGTAGCCATAACGGCTACAATATCCTCAGCATCCTCCGGACGTATTTCCGGAGAGGGGTTGGCCATCGCAAAAACAATGGGGTTTTCCGCCATAGTCATGACATCTTCCCGTCGAAGAAGACCGCCTGAGGAGAGCCCAATAAAGACGTCTGCTCCTCTTATAGCGTCTTGCAGGGATCCTGTAACCTTGTTGGGATTTGTATTGTCCGCGTACCATTGCCACATGCCGTTCCCGTATTTGTTAGTCGAGCATAAGGCTCCTTCTCTATCCACCCCAATAATCTCTTTAACTCCGGCAGACATTAGAATTTTGCTGCAAGCGACTCCTGCTGCACCGATTCCGCATACAACCACTTTTACTTCTTGAAGAGGCTTGCCTACCACTTTCAATGCGTTGATTAAAGCAGCATACAGCACCACCGCAGTTCCATGCTGATCGTCATGAAATACGGGAATATCCAATTCTTCCCTGAGCCTTTGTTCTATTTCAAAGCACCTCGGCGAGGAAATATCCTCCAAGTTGATTCCTCCAAAGGCTGGCGCAATAGCTTTAATCGTGGCAATAATTTGTTCTGTATCTTGTGTATCCAGACAGATCGGAAACGAATCTACATCAGCTAACTGCTTAAACAGCATGGACTTGCCTTCCATTACGGGCATGGCTGCATAGGGACCTATATTGCCAAGGCCTAACACGGCACTGCCGTCTGAGATAACAGCTACAGTATTTCTTTTGATCGTCAAGGTATAGGCTTTGGCA
>DASWUO010000165.1:0-6444 GCA_036401615.1 Bacilli bacterium
ACTGCACATCGGTTTCCTTGTCCTTGTGCGCCAACCCAGCCATAAACCGCTTATACATTTTAGTTATTTCATCATATTCGTAATATACTTGATAACCTTGTATGTAGTTAACTGTAACTTTGCGTACGGGCAATCCGGAAAACACATAGTCCTTGGGGAGAAAAACCAGTCCCGATCCATTCCACTCGTTGCTGATCTTCCTGTTGTCCGCACCTTTACGGATCAATTCGATGCTGGTATACAGATTATGCGGCGGCTTTCTTATCTTGTCCCGCCAATAGTAAGCTCCATCTCCATAGATCTCGTCGAAATGCGGAAGCTTGCGGCTGTTGATCATCTTGATCGCTTCCGGGCTATATCCTGCGTGGACAATTAAAGCGTCTAAAGCATCGCCAATTTCTATAAAATAAGGCCGGATGCTCCTAACCGGACCAATGGCCTTCGGAGATTTACTTTGAAATATCGTCACAAACCGGGTGATGTCCCCTTCGGCCAATATTTCATAAACAAGGTCTGCTTCATCAAGGCCTGTCTGGGGTCTTGCTTTAGCTTGATTCTCCACCATAACCATCACCGGACGTTTCTTGGCGGCCTGATCCGTTTCACTTCCGAACCCGGTAAATGGAAAAGAAAAGGAAAAGGTGGGTACGGGTGTCGGCGTTTGGGGCAGCGGGGTTTCAATGAAACCAGGATCTTCGGTACTTTGCGGGTTCACGGCTTCATCACCGGATTTACTGCAGCCTGCCAGAAAAATCAAGACACCTGCTGTTAAACCAATAACCATCCAGACTCTGGCAGTGTTCTTCATCTTGTTCATTAAAACTTGGGGGCTCATTCTCATCTTAGCTGTAACATTCATCCTATTAGTTTTGATTGCCGCACCCTCCATCCATGATCACTCAAGTGTGTTAAATTGTACCTTGATATTATTTAACCACACTTTATCAGGTTTGTCTTGAGGGAAAAAGTTGCCGGAACACTATTGTGGATCGGCCTCTTTTATTTTAGAAAAAGTTACATCCTTATCCCATTTGGGATCTTTCAGCCATGCCGTCAATTCTTTGTGCGGCAGCGGCCGGCTCATATAGAAGCCTTGCGCTTCATCACATCCGAGGGCAGCAAGCAAATTCCAAATTTCTTTGGTCTCCACCCCTTCGGCTACAACCTTCAACCCCAGGTTGTGGGCAAGACTTATCGTGGAATGCACAATCATCGCATCGTTTCTGTCCTGAGCCATGTCCATTACAAAGGATTTATCCACTTTAATTTCTTCTACAGGAAGCTTCTTTAAATACGCCAGCGAGGAATAACCCGTACCAAAATCATCAATAGAGAGGATTATGCCCATCCCGTCCAACCGTTTGAGTACATCCAAGGCCCTGATCGGATCTGCCATAATAATGCTTTCCGTAATTTCCAGAACCAGCTTGTCCGGCGAAACCTTCCATAGATTCAACAAGTGGGCGATCTGGTCAGGAAACAAGAAATCCTGTAAACTGCGCACGGATAAATTGACAGCCATTCTTACATTTAAGCCTTCTTCATGCAGTGCACTGCATTGGCGTATCGCCTCATTAAGCACCCATAAGGTTAAGGGTTTAATTAAGCCCAGCTGCTCAGCCATAGGAATAAAATCCGATGGTTGAATAAACCCGAATTTGGCATGGTGCCAGCGGACCAAGGCCTCAACATCGGTAACTTCACCGGTATTCATGTTCACCTTGGGCTGGTAATACAAGACCAGATCATTGTTCTCAATGGCTTTGTGCAGCTCACCCATGATGATAAGGTGAATCGGGTCATTAATATCCTGTTCTGCCGAGTAGATAGAATATCCGTTTCCGATCCGTTTCGCGTCATACATAGCGATATCCGCCAGCCTAAGCAGGGTAGCTGCATCTGCACCATGCTCCGGAAAGACAACAATACCTAAACTGGTTCCAATCGTTATGGTGATACCGTCCAACTCAAAGGGCTGGTTGATCAACGAAATAATCTGGGCGGCCATGTTCTTGGCTTGATGGGAGCCTGAATCAGGCATGAGTATGGCAAATTCATCTCCGCCCAAACGCACCATGATGTCCGAGGGATTTAGAATTCCTTGGAGCAGCGGTCCCATATTTTTCAAGAGAGTATCTCCATGATGGTGTCCCAACGTGTCGTTAATCGATTTAAAATGATCCAAGTCGAATACTAATAATGCAAAAGATTGACCCTTTTCCAGTCCTCCGGCTATAATGCCCTGCAGTCGGCTATACAGCAAGTTTCGGTTAGGCAATCCTGTTAAATCATCATGCAGCGCCATATGTTCCAATGCAGCCAATTGCTCCTTTCTTTCTGTAATATCCCGTATAGTGCAGGCATATATCCACTTTTTATGGATTAAGGCCTCGCCGATTTGGATTTCTGCGGGAAAGGTGGTCCCGTCTCCACGTTCGGCTTTAATCTCAAACAGCTTTTTTTCAGTACTTTTATACCCTAAATCTTTATTTTCAAATGCGGGTAACAGAATAGACAGGTTTTGGCCGTGAAGCTCTCCCTCAGGATAACCAAATATCTTTACAACTGCAGGATTGGTGTATAAGATGATCAAATTTTTATCAAAAATAATAACGGAATCTATTGAAGTTTCCCCAATAATGCGAGCCATCGCCTCTGCTCTTTGCAATTCGGCGGTTCGGCGCGACAACTCAATATTAGAAGCCTCTAACTCTTCTTTACCCTGTCGAAGTTTTTCCGTTTGTTGTGCTAAGGTTTTGTTGTTTAAATGCAGTTTGACAAAAGCTTCTACCTTGGATTTCAGCGTTTCCGGCTCAAACGGCTTGCACATGTAATCTATAGCACCAACGGAGTATCCGGTAAATATATGCTGCTGATCCTTATTGATCGCTGTTATAAAAATAATCGGAATGTCTTTGCTCTTCTCCCGTGACTTAATGATCTTCGCCGTTTCAAATCCGTCGATTCCGGGCATTTGCACATCAAGCAAGATAAGGGCGAACTCTTCCTTTAGAACATGCTTCAGCGCTTCTTCGCCGGATTGGGCTCTTATTAAATTAATCTCTCCGGAACTCAATATGGCTTCTAACACAAGTAAATTCTCCGGACGATCATCAACGATCAATATATTGCTCTTACTGTTCATCCCTTAACTCCCTTTATACTCACTTGTAGAACCAGACTTGCATCAGGGAAAGCAGCTTATCGATCGGTATAGGTTTGGTAATATAATCTGAAGCTCCGGCATAGATGCACTTGTCCCGATCCTCTTTCATGGCTTTGGCTGTAATAGCTATAATGGGCAAATCTTGAAAACGCGGGATATTGCGAATGCATTTCATCGTCTGGTACCCGTCCATTTCCGGCATCATCACATCCATCAATACCAGATCAATGTCGGGATTTTGTTCCAGCAGCTCTAACCCCACCTTGCCGTTTTCGGCAAAAATCACCTGCATCCGGTAGCTTTCCAGGACACTGGAGAGCGCAAACACATTGCGAATATCGTCATCGACCAGCAATATTTTCTTATCGATAAAAACTTCTTCCTTGGCAAATACCCCGGCATTAGACTGGCCGTCATTCAGGAGTTGATAGTGATGCAGCAAATAGTGGGTTTCACTGGCTAAACGTTCTGAAGACTTTCCGTCCTTAAGGATGATGGAATAGGCATATTTGCGCAGTTTATGCTCTTCTTTCAAGGTCAATATCCTGCTGGTGTAGATAATAATCGGCATGTCCTGCAGGACTTCATCTCCCTTGACAAACTCCAGCAGCTCCATTTCCGTAACGTCCACCAACCCCAAACCAAGCACCATACAATCAAATTTAATTTGGTTTAATGCGGCCATGGCATCATCAACTGTGGAAACAGCCATGATCTCCAAGCCCTCCGCATCCAACCATTGCTTGATTAAGTTGCGTTGAATCGGATCGTCTTCGACAATCAACAGCCGCTTCTCTCTTGCTATAGTAAAGTCTATTCTTTTCCCCCCCGTACTTGCCGAATATGCGGCTGCAGCTTCGGAGGCAGCGGGTAATCCCTGGGCAGGCTCACCAGCATGTGCAGAACCCATTAAGTCAGGAGTCATAAATTTATCCGGCAGCAGCAGTGTAAACGTGCTTCCCGCCCCCTCTTCACTTTCAACCTCCACGCTGCCTCCCAACAATTCGGCTAATTTGCGGCTAATCGATAACCCCAAGCCTGTACCGCCATAGATTCTACTGGATCTGCCGTCCGCTTGCAGAAAAGCATCGAATATCATCTCTTGTTTATCTGCTGCCACACCAATGCCGGTATCCGTCACACTAAAAGCAATGATATCCCCTGCCGTTTTCGTTATAGACTTGACTTCATATATGACGCTGCCTTGATTGGTAAACTTAAAGGCATTGGAGAGGAGATTTTGTAATATTTGTTGCAAAAGCTGTTGGTCGGTATAAATCGAGTCCGGCAGTCCCGGGTGCTCAATGCATTGAAATTCCAAGCCCTTCTGCCCTGCTATGGGGCTAAATTGGCGTTTAACGAATTCAGTGATGGAAGTAAACCCGACAAAAGAACCGTTCACCTCCATTTTACCGGATTCCACCTTGGATAAATCGAGGATTTCATTGATTAAAATAAACAAATCATGGCCCGAGGAATGAACCGTACTGGCATATTCCACCTGCTTCGGCGATAAATTGCCTTCCTTGTTATCGGCTAGCAGCTTAGCTAAGATAAGCATACTGTTTAGCGGCGTTCTTAGTTCATGGGACATGTTCGCCAAAAATTCAGATTTATACTTGGAGCTTGTACTAAGCTGTTCGGCTTTTCGCTCCAGCTCAATCTTGGCAAACTCAACCTCCATGTTTTTGGCTATGTATTTATTATTCTGGTCTTCAAGCAATTGGGCCTTTTCTTTAAGAATCATATTCGTTTGTTCTAATTCTTCCTGCTGCATCCTCAGTTCTTCGGACTGGCTCTGCAGTTCTTCGGATTGAGCTTGCGACTCTTCGGTTAAGATCTGTGAGGTTTGCAGCAAATCCTGAATCGTAATTCGTTTCTTTAAGCTGGCTATGACGATCGCTATATACTCGGCAACCTTCTCGACCAGTTCCAACTGCACTGGAGTAAATTCTTGAAAAGAAGCCAGCTCGATCACGGCTAAGTTTTGTTTTTCGAATAAGAGCGGAAAGATGGCAAGAAACGACGGTTTGGCATCACCCAAGCCAGAGCTGATTTTAATGTAGTTTTCCGGTAATTGGGTCGCATAAATCGGTTTATTGTCCAATGCGCATTGCCCAACAAGCCCCTGGCCTAAACGCACGGAGTTCACATAGTTCTCTCCATTCTCGTGTCCATAGCTGCCATAACATTCAAGCTGCTGCTGTTTTCCTTTGGCTTCATTTAAATAAATCAAACCATATTGGGCGCCTGCTAACGGAGTGATATCCTTGATCAATTTTTTGACCAAAGAAGACAGTTCATCTTCCTCATGAAGCCTTTGAGAAATACTAACCACATGTTCCTTAATCCATCCTTGATCTGCATTGCTCTGGTTCCTTATTTTTTCACTGATAGCCTGATTCTCCAGAACTTCGGCCATCGTGTTAAAGGCGGAAGCCACTTGTCCAATCTCGTCATGCGAGTTTATTTCAACCCGGGCGGATAAATCGCCATCCCCCTTGACGAAGTCTGTCATCACTACCGAAACCTTGTGTAAACCCTGTGAAATATTTCTTATTAGTGCAATTGTGATGCCTGTGCCTATGAACAAGGTTAACAAGAATAGAAAACTGAATAAAATTAACGAATCGAAGAAAACCTGCCTTGCATCCCTTGCCGCTTCACTCATGGCCAGCTGTTGAAGCGCAATCACATCTCCAATACTTGCCGACAAGCGGGATTGAAACTCCCTTCCCTCTTGTGTCAAGAGCATGGCAGCCTTGGTTTTGTCATTGGCCTTTATAGCTTCAATCACTTTAATCTGAAACTCTGTGTAACTCTCACCATCTCTTCTTAGTTGCATTATTGCTCGTTTTGTCGCCTCCGAAGACTCGACTTTCTCTAGAGCTATTAAAGCATCCGAAGCTCCTCTTACAGCTTGTTCTAATATTTTATTTTCCTGCTTCATTCCATCTTCATCTTCCAGTAAGACAAGGTTTCTCATGCTTTTGGCAATGTTATTCTCTTCATTTTGAATAGTCGATGCCAAAGATACTTTCAAGTAATGCACCTGGGTTAAATTATCCATAAGGTTATGAACATGATATAACCGATTGATTCCAAAGCTTGTTAATATGACCATAAAAATAATAATCGTACCAAACCCCATGATCAGTTTCGTTCTAATCTTCATAAAGGCAGCTTCTCCTCAGCAGAAAATAAGTATAGACGATGGATGTTCTCTATAATATAGCATCACTATAAAGATTGTACTAGCAAAAATACAAGTTTTTCCT
>DASWUO010000166.1:0-2701 GCA_036401615.1 Bacilli bacterium
GATACGATATCAACTCAAATCGACGATGAAAAACGCTGACCCTTTTGGTGACTTTTTATTGACAGAAGACCCAACACAATTAGTCGAAAGAGAATGGGACTGTGTTCTTCGTATCGGGCCATCGGGTTCAGGTGTGTTTGAGCAGGCACATGTAAACATTGATGGAGATGGTTGGATAGCCTGTATTGGAGACGGCACACAAAATTTTGATGTTTCTTCAACTAACCAGACAAACCCTGTCGGACCTGGCCTTGCTGCCGCTTTGGGTGCTGCCGAAGTTTTTAAAAGGTTCATTGGTCAGCAACACACCCTTACTGCGACCTGTTTCTCGGCATTTAATCTGGAACAAAGTGATAATCCAGAACATCTTGCTAACCCGCCCCTTCCAAATGACTTGGACTTGGGTAGCTGCTTGATGGTAGGTGTAGGGATGGTTGGTTCTTCTGCTTTATACTTTATGAAAAAAACGAATCTCAAAATGAAGCTGACACTTGTGGACGATGATGTCGTGAAAATTGTTAATCTCAATCGATCCCCCATCTTTGGCATAAAAGATTGTGGTTCGTATAAAGTCTCAGTAGGTGCTGCTTATCTACAGAACTGCAAGATTAGTGTTACTAGTATATCTGAAAAATTTTCAATAGGGGACGTAAGTCAATTTGACTTTATATTGCCTCTTGCTAATGAGGATGGTCTTCGGAACAAATTGCAAAACGCGCTGCCCCCACTATGCATTCACGTCGCCACAGCACCAGGTTGGGGGGTTACATTGTATCGACATATCCCTGGGATAGATAATTGCTTACAATGTTATCCCTCCGAAGATAGTAAAAAAATTAAGTTGGTTTGCGCGGAAGAGGAAATACAAGTTCTAGAAGAGCGGGTGGATGCAGCTCTTCCATTTCTCCCAATTTTTGCGGGTGTTCTTCTCGTTGGGGAAATGATGAAGCTGAGGTATGGGGAGGTTTATCCGAATGTGCCAAATACAGTTTCTATTGAACTAGGAGTAAAATTATGGGTAAATTCTTTTCATAGGAACAAAACACAAAACGATTGTTTGTGTAAACAGGATGCAATAGAAAACATCCATCTAGATCGGATTAAGTCCTCAAAATTTTCTTATTTATCAAAAAGATATATTGTTTAAATCTTAATATATGATTTGTGGTTTCTTTTGTTTTGTTCTGGTCGTGTGGTTGTTTCCATATCAATTACCCATAACCTTGATTCAGCAGTATCACAAGAAATAAATTAGCAAATACCAGCCATTGAGGGACTAGTTTATTTACTATATGGTGAGTGTGCAGAAAGGCAATAATTCTGGAAATTATCATCAAACTTGTAGAGCAATTTTCAACTAGTCATTTCTTTAAATTTTTATGTTATAATGAACTCAAAACTCCGGATGGAGGGATCTTATGAAGCTCATCAAACTCGATAATGATGAACTTTCCAGTGCCATCAAACATGGCGATACTTATATTCAGGTAGGAAGTCGTAAATTTATGCTCTTTGAAATCGAAGAAGTAAACCAGTCTGGTTATTACGAGGTTACGGATCCTGAAGAGGAAAGGTTATTATTTGAAGCCATGAATGAAGATAATCCGTTTCTTTCCACCCAGCAAGTTTTGGAACAATTGGCCCGTCGCGAAAAACAATGAAAATTATTTGGAGATATACAGCACTACAGGCTTTACTTAAGCTCGATATTTGGCGAGAAGACAACGGTTGGCCGAATATTGGCGTTTATTTGGTGGAAATCATCGAGGCATATTTTAATAAACAAGATTTTCCAGTTTATATCCCAGGCAGAATTGTATCCGTTAAAGGAATGCCCATAAATATGAGAATGACGCTTATATCACCAAATAAATCAGATCCATACAAAGTGTTCTTCAGGTATCAAGCTAAAGAAGTCGTAATATTTCTTATACGGCATCCTTATCAAAAATCACTATTATAGACCAATCAGGGACTCCATCAAAAGGAGTCCCTGATTGGTCTATAATAGAAGAGTAGAAGAATGTATTAAAATTTAATATTCTCCACTGGGCTGTATTTTCGGTGTTGCTCCTGAATATCACTGCGGAAAAGATGAACGTAAAGCTTGACCATATCCAATGAGCTGTGCCCTAAGATTTGTTGGAGGGAAAAGGCATCTCCACCGTTCAACAAATAAAACTTGGCCATGGTGTGCCGAAAGGTGTGAGGGGATACCCGGACGCCGCAAAGGCCAGCTTTTTTTCCATACTCCTGGATATTCTCTTGAACTGTTCTTTTATTCAGTGACCGGTTATCTAATGTGACAAACAAGGCTTTGGTATGCAGTTCTCCCCGTTCACGGAGGTAGATTTTCAATACATTGGAGCAAGTTTTCTGAAATGGAACCCGCCTCGTCTTGCGTCCTTTCCCCATGCGTATGCGCAGCTCGTTTTCCTTGAACACCACATCATCCATTTGTAGATCCACGAGTTCTTGAATCCGAATCCCCGTTTCTAAGAAGACCATCATCATGGTATAGTCCCGAAGCCCGACAAAGGTTTTCTGGTTGGGTTGATTGAGCAATTGGAGAACTTGCTGTTTGGTAAACGTGGGAAGCATTTTTTGTTCGGATTTCACTAGAGGGATATCTGCAGAAATATCATCGTCACGGTAACCTTCCTGCTGTAAATACTTGAAAAAGACTTTGTAGGTTTTTAAC
>DASWUO010000167.1:0-3306 GCA_036401615.1 Bacilli bacterium
GTTGAAGCTGCTTGATTATCTGACAAGTCCATCCGGCGGAGAACTGGTAACGGTAGGCGTGGAAGGGGAGATTTTCACATGGGACGCAGCAGGCAAACCCGTGTACCCGGAACTGAAGGATGTTCCTTCGGTCACTATCAACGTGCTGAGCGATAAGTACGGATTGTGGCTTGCAAACATGTACTTGCGTGGCGATGACCGCAGCGTTTATTACAATTACACAGAAAAAGAGCAGGAAGCTCAAGACAAGATAAATAACGGCAACCATTATGAGCCATTGGATCCGATATTGAAATTTAAGGACGAGGAAATGTCAATCATAGCGGAATTGAAGACCTCTTTGCAGAAGTCCGCTAATGAGTTTAGCGCCAAGTATATTCTAACCAAATCTTCCGACGATAAAGAATGGCAGGATTGGCTGAAGAATGCAGAGAAACTGGGCGCTTCCAAGTTGGAAGATATATATAATGCGGCCCAAAAAAGATTTGATGCAGGAAACTAGTAAAAGAATGTGAGTATGGTCAGCGGCACCCGGGTTGGATATCCGGGTGTCCTAACCTTGGATAGGAGGAAAGAATCGTGCAAGATCTAAATACGAAGATAATACAACCCCGGATGCACAAGTCTTTCAAAACTCAATTCGGCTCGATTTTACATCATATGAAGCGGGACAAACAGCTGCTCATCCTTTTCATTCCCTGTCTTGTCTTTTATATTTTGTTCAGGTACGGGCCCATATACGGAATGATTATTGCCTTTAAAGATTATCAGGTTTTCGTCGGTATTCTGGGTAGCGAATGGGTTGGTTTGAAGAACTTTCAAAGGTTTTTTGCCGGTCCTGATTTCTGGCTGCTGTTCAAGAACACGTTTCTCTTAGGTTTTTATACACTGCTGTTCGGTTTTCCGGTTCCCGTAATTTTCGCTATACTGCTCAATGAAGTTAGGGTTCAAATTTTTAAAAAGTGGGTGCAAACACTTAGTTACCTCCCCATCTTTCTATCGGTTGTGATTGTGAGCAGTATGATTATTGATTTTCTATCTCCGGGTAACGGACTAATCAATCAAATTTTATATTCATTCGGTTTTGAGAAAAAGTATTTTCTGATTGACGCGAATTGGTTTCGGACGATCTATGTCGTATCCGATATATGGAGCCATATGGGATTTGAAGCGATTATTTACTTGGCGGCTATTGCCGGCGTTAATCCGACTTTGTACGAAGCGGCAAAGATAGACGGCTGCACAAGATATCACATGATACGTTACATTACGGTGCCGAGCATCATGCCCACCATCCTTATTCTGTTTATATTAAAGACCGGCGCCATATTCCGGATCGGGTTTGAAAAAGTGCTGCTGCTTTATAATCCGATGACTTATGAAGTGGCGGATGTTTTTTCCACATACGTGTACAGGAAAGGGTTAATGGAAACAAACTACAGCTATGCATCGGCGGTAGGTATGTTTGAAGCGCTGATTGCCCTGGTGATGCTGTTGTTTGCCAACTTCTTGAGCAGAAAAGCCGGGGGTAGGGGAGTATGGTAGGATACCGCATGAAATCTCAAAAAATATCACTATTTGATGCCATTAATTTCTTAGTTATGGTCGGAATAGCTGCTGTGACGGTTTACCCCGTTTTCTACATTGTGGCCATTTCTTTCAGCGATACGATATATATTGTGCAAAGCAAAGTGTTTTTATGGCCTAAAGGATTCAATATTGATGCATACAAACAGGTTTTGTCACACGATAGAGTTCCGAGGGCCTATTTGAATACGATACTTTATACTTCCATGGGCATGACGTTCAACTTGATGATGACGGCGGTTGCAGCTTATCCGTTATCAAGAAAAGGCTTCTTCGGCAGGAAATATTTCATGATCGCTATCGTACTAACGATGTTTCTGAACGGCGGGATTATCCCCAATTATCTTATTGTACAGAAACTGGGTCTGATTGATACGATGTGGGCGCTTATCATTCCGAATGCCATCTGGACATTTGAACTGTTGATCCTGAAAAGCTTCTATGAAAACATGTCCGAGTCCTTGCGCGAATCGGCTCTAATGGACGGCGCATCGGAATACAGAATTTTGTTCAACATTATCATTCCGCTTTCCAAGCCGGCGCTGGCGTCCATCGGACTATTTTACTTTATGGGTCATTGGAACAGCTTTTTTATTCCGTTGATTTATTTGAATGATGCGAAATTGCACCCGCTGCAGCTGGTGTTAAGGGATTTGTTGATATTTGACAGTTCAAAGAATTCGAATCTGGTGGATCAATCAGCATTATCTTCTGAAGCGTTGAAAAACGCAACCATTTTTCTTACCATGATTCCCGTTCTTATGGTTTATCCGTTTGCGCAGAAATATTTTGCCAAGGGCGTCATGCTTGGATCCGTGAAGGAATGAGACATCCGGATGTAGAACATAGTATGGATGCAAGACATTATCGGGTAGTCCCCGAATCTTGAGGGGTGCAGCAAAATATGCGAATGATCAGAATGATTGCCAACAAGGGTGTGCTGCAAATCTTCTTTGCTATGCTTTTAGTGGTCATTGTCATGTTTGTATCCAACTATATCGTTTTTAAAAACTCCATCTCGGAGATTTACGGGCAAGTGAGTGAAAACAATAGACTTGTCACCACAAATATCATCCAGTCGTTTGATAACTTCTTCAGAGATATTAATAACGTTATCCATTCGATCAATATGCTGCCGTATGATGACCAATTCGATACGTTCAACACGTATTTGATGCAGAAAAACATCGCTACGTTTATCTCGCCGACAACCATGGAATACATTGAGGAAGCGGTCATTTTTTTTAATGGTTCAGACCTGGCCATTACGACCACTGGAACGATTGATCTGGATGTGCTTTTCAAACAAAAGTACAGGCACGGGATATACAACTCAGGGTATTGGAAATCATATGCCGCCTCCAAGCATTCACTTAAGGTGTTTCCTGAAGCTTATTACAGTGAATTCACAAGTCCCTACGCAGAAATACGAAAGAGACTTCTTATTGTAGCAGGCAGCAATCAGCTGTCTCCTAAAAACGTCATGATTTTAATTGACGCTGAGAAGCTTTTAAAGCATGTTAGCCAAAAAACGATGATGGAAGGATCTTCTTTAATCATACTGGATCAAGACAGAAATGTGATTTTCAATACAGAGAAAGATTGGGATCTGGCGAATGTATTAGATGATCTTTATTTTGATGCAGGCCGGGAAACGACTCTGAAAAGGAAGGGTTACGAGTACAATTTCTTTAAATCGGATTATAACGGCTTTATTTA
>DASWUO010000168.1:0-2971 GCA_036401615.1 Bacilli bacterium
AATGGGGATCCACTGTTTGTAAACCCGCAAAATACAAAATCATCATCCCGGGCACCGCACCCCAAATCATCATCACAATCAAGGAAGGTAAAGCTGCATTTAATTCTCCCAGCCATCCATTCACAGCAACTAACTGTTCAAACCCGACAGCCTTTAGGATTTGATTCAAAGATCCATCCACTTCATAAATGCCAACCCAGACATAAAAAATAGCTACTGAGGAAATAACCATAGGCAACAAGAAGATCGTTCGAAACAGCCGTACGCCCGCCTTAATTTCCTGAAGCAGCAAAGCAAATAGAAGAGCCAGCGGAATGACGAAAACAACTAAGCAAACCGCGATGATGAAATTGTTCTGAACTGCCTTCCAAAAGGAACCTGAAAGAAGAGGATATCCGCCAAACAAAAAATCTGTAAAATTATCAAATCCGGCAAATTTCATGTTGGACAAAAGCGATCCCTGCTGTAAATGAAAAAAGGATAAGACCACTGAGAAAAGCACGGTAAACAACCCAATGACCAAAAACAATATCACGGAAGGTGCTATCAACATATAAGCTGAAAGCACTTCTTTAAGCTTATAATGCTTATTAAATTTGCTTTTTTTCATGTCACCACACTCCTGTAATACAATGAAATAGGAAGAGGAAGATTACCTTCCTCCCCTATTATTAATATTCCTATTAGATTATTTCTTTTCTTCCTTAGCTTTTTCCGCAGCCGCATCCTTATCAAACTTTTCAGCCACTTGCTGTGCCGTCATTTCTCCGAGAATCATCCGCTGCTTGCTTTCGTGGAATAATTGCCATTCAGGACCGAACACTTTGTTTGAAATTGCTGAATTTTCAGACCACCAGTTGCTTTCGCTGCTTAAAGAGGAAATCATTGAATTGATGGCATCTCTCAATTGGCTCTTATCTGCAATATTCCTGGATGGAATATCAAAAGCTTCATTCGCGTAAAGCACCATTCCCTCATCCGAGGTCAGGAATTTTACAAATTCAATCGCTTCTTTGGATGATTTCCCTTTACTGTTGACAATCATTTGCACGAGCGGGAACGGCGCAACCTTCGCATCGGGCACTTTGGAACCTTTGTAAGCCGGAGCCCTGAAGCTCATAATATCATCGGGATTCATCCCCATGGCCACCAAACTTGAATAAGTGAAAGTACCGCCTATTAAATAGGTTGCTTTACCGGCAGCGAAGGCTTGGTCTGCAGGGTCAATATCCAGTGTTACGGATCCTGGCAGAATGTTGCCCGACTTCGCTAAATCCTCTAGAAATTTGGCAAAATGGATATGCTCGGGATCAGACATTTTTTCTTCGCGGTTCATGAAATTGGTGTACGATTCAGGGCCATTCTTCATATAATCTACAAAGTTAGCCAACCAATTTTCATAAACCGAGAAGGTTTTGGCCGTAAATACAAATCCGGGAACATTCGTTTTTGCTTTTACTGTGTTCATGTTGTCGATCCAATCTTCGATTGAAGCCGGAGCCGTTGTTGGAAGCCCTGATTCTTTTAAAAGCTTTGCATTGCCATAGATTGTATAGAACGCGCCCACATCAATGGGAATACCGAACATCTCACCAACCTTTCTGCCTTTTTTCCAATCGCTTGCAGCTTCCTCTTTATTCCAAGCGTCTATGTTTCCTTGCGCCACGGTAACCCCGGATAATGCAGCAGGGAAAAATCCATTTTTCCAATCGGCATCTTTATTTAACTCTTCCGACCATTCCATCGCTATCCCATCATAAGCACCTTCCAACGGACTCGCCCAATAAGCATAAAGATCGGGAAGGTTACCCGCCGCTGCAGCAGCTGTAAGCTTTTGACGATAGGCTTCGTCAGGTGTAACTACTTGGGTTTCTACGGTAATTCCTGTTTTCGCCTTAAATGCTTCAGCAACCGCCTTAAATCCCGGATCAAAAGCCACTTTCCAATGCCACATCGTTAGTTTAACATCACTCTTCGGAGCTTCAGCAACAGGCTCTTCAGCCACTGGTGTAGCCGCAGCATCCGGATCTTTCGTTTCTTCTTTTGAACCACCGCAAGCCGCTAAGGAAAGTAACATGACAAAGCAAAGTACTAAAACGAACCATTTGGACTGTTTTTTCCATTTTACCATTTCACATACACCTCTTCATTTTAATTTTTACCCCACTGAGAATGAAACCGTTTTCTTTCGGGAGTGCATTTTTTCTTGTGGTTGGTATGTATCTACTAGTATCGTATCCACCACTTCCCAACCTTATCTGTGCTTCACCTCCTACATACATTTATACAACATGAATACTTGTATAGTATAAATATACTATCTTAAAAATAAGTTGTAAAGCGTTATTTTTAAAAGTTCAAATAATCTAAGCAAACACTGTGTTTTATATATTAAAAAAGAGTTTCAAAAAGTTGTCTATTTGTTATATTATGTGGCACCTTCTTCGAGCATAAGCGAGAAAATTCGTTTGGCCGGTATGGCCATCCTGATCATTCCATCCTTCACTTCCACTGGCCCAATGATCTTTTCGTTTAATAAAGTCTCTTTAACGCTTTTAACATTTCCGGTCAGCTCTCCACTCACCTGAACAACCTCTTCCTGATCGCTCAAATTTACAAATCTTAGCTGAAGCCCTTTGCCCGTATCCGCTTTTTTTAGGGATGTAAGCTGCACGGATGGCATAGAACATATATTTATCCACGAGAGTTTGGAAGCAATGGTTCCCGCGTGCATTCCAGTGGACACCGTACGCATCGGAGTATTATATTCATAAGCCTGCCGTAAAGCTGATCTATAATCGCCTTGATGAGGTACAATGGCAAACCGGGCCGTATAAGCTCCAAGACATTGTGCGCCGGGTGTAGGGAAATAATTCCAATCGCCAAGCTCACCTACACATCGCAATAAAGTAAGCGCCATCGTCTTCTTATCATCTCTAAGCACCTCGTACTCCGGCAAACCATCCGTCAC
>DASWUO010000169.1:0-5001 GCA_036401615.1 Bacilli bacterium
TGTCAAGGGTGGCATGATATGGGCGTTATCGATTAAAGAAGCGGTCTCTTTCTTCAGCTGGGAAATCAATAAATCAGGAAATTGTTTTACTTCTTGTAACTCCTTGCTTATTTTCTGATATTCCAGAACAGCCCCTGCGGCGTCAATATCCCCGTTTAACTGCCTTCTATAATTATTTTTTACAGATTCTCTATCCGAGACCCTTTGAGCACAATGCTGGTCAATTAAGAATTCAACAGCTGTGAATACATTAGCACTTATTAATTTATGCCGCTGTTTCTGCAGTTCCAGAATCAACCACTGCACTTTTTCATATTCATCCCTTACATGATTCGGCTCTTTAATGGATATGAAGATAATTCCTTCCGGGTGGATATTCCACTCTGTAAAAGCTTTTTCCGTTTGTTGTTTGAGATCATCAAAGGAAAGTTCCTGCTCCCGATGTTTATCTATTTGATTGACAATAAGATATAAGGGCTTGCCCCATTCCTTCATCTGTTTGGTGAAGAGAAAATTCACTTCAGACTGGATATGGTTATAATCCATCACGTAAAAAACCACATCTGCCAGATGCAGCGCCGATTCTGTTGAAACCAGATGCGCTTGGTCAGCCGAATCCACCCCGGGTGTGTCCATTAATGATGTATTCGCACCGAGCATCGGAATGGGATATGTCATTTGGATGGATTTAATATTATCGCCGATCAAGCAATATTCTTGAAGCTCATCCAAAAGAATGGATGCCGCCACTCCCCCATCGGCGCTAATTACTTGAGCTGATGGCGCACCGTTGCTGATCCTTACAATATTGGCGCTGGTAGGTATAGGGCTTGAAGGCAGAAGGGGATATCCGCATAACTTATTGATCAAGCTGGATTTCCCTGCCGAAAAGTGTCCACAAAAAGCAATGTCAAACCGAGCGGATCCCAGCTTGGAAATAAGCTCTGACAGCTTATCTCCTTCCTGGTATCCACCCTCAGCGAGAAATCTTTTATTTAATTCAAGTAAATTCTCAATCACCGAACAACGGCTTCCCGGGCAGGAATGAATATCTCGAAAACCTCACCATGTTGAAGAATGGTAATGTCTTTCTCCTTAATCCTCATAACCACTACTTCGGGTTTGACCCGCATACGGTCCAAATAATTTTCCGGCACTTCTCCGGATTCGCTAACGATGATGCCCTCTATTTCTTTCTCTTCATTGTCCTCAAGCGGCGTGTTCATCACGGTTTGGTAAATATCTGAAAACACCTCGAAATTTTTGGTATAAACGGAAATACATTTCATGCCAATCCCATCCTCTTTACTAGTATGTTTTCTCTTTACGCACTTTATCGTTCCTATTTGTCAAGACTTTCATTCTTTTTTTGCCTTCAGGGCACAGATCAATCAAGGGACACGTGGAACAGCGCGGGTTTTGAGCTTTACAATGATATCTGCCAAAAAATATAAAACGGTGATGGGTTAAAGTCCATTCATCACGCGGTACCGCCAGCATTAACTTCCTCTCTACCTCAAGAACGGAATCCTGTTCAGCAGCAATCCCTAATCGCTTAGAAACTCGAAAAACGTGGGTATCTACAGCAATAGCCGGCACCCCGAAAGCATTGGATACAACTACATTCGCTGTTTTCCTGCCTACTCCGGGAAGTTCAATCAACTCTTCATGTTTCTCAGGGACTTGTCCATTGTATTTATTAAGCAGCATTAAACATAGACCTTGAATACTCTTCGCTTTATTGCGGAATAAACCAATCCTTCTAATATCCTGCTCTAATTCTGACAAAGGAACTGTTAAATAATCCTGTGGCGTTCTATATTTCTGAAATAGCGCGGCAGTTACTTTATTTACCGTTTCATCTGTACATTGTGCCGATAATAACACAGCAATAGTCAATTCAAACGGGTTGGAATGGACCAATTCACAATCGGCATCGGGAAACATCAAACCCATTGTATCCAGAACATGCCGCAACTGTTTCTTAGTCATGCTCTTGTTGCACACCTCTTTCTTACAAAAGCAATTGAAATTCAGTGTAACGAAATATCGACAAAATATCAATGCTAATCTGGATAGAGAAGTGAACTTTTTGTTACTGCTTTAAGGGATATTCAGATATTGTTTAATAGCCGCAACAATAGCTTTAGCTGTACGCAGCTGAAATTCTTCCAACAACATTACTGACTCATCTTGTTTATTGGTAAGATAGCCAATCTCTATTAGTGCTGCAGGCATTTTCGTATCTTTAATGACCCTGTAATCTTCTTTTCTTACATGGCGGCCAGGCAATTTCGCTGCTTTGACAACATGATCATGCAATATCCCAGCTAAAGTTTTACTGTCTGGCCGATAATAATAAGTTTCAGTTCCACGTATTTTGCCGGATGTATAAGTATTTCCATGAAGTGAAATAAATAAATCCGCCTGTAATTGATTTGCAAACTTTGATCGGTCATCGAGTGAGACGGCAACATCCTCGTTGCGTGTCAAGTAGGGTTGTATTTGTGGTTCTTGCTCCAATAATTTAAATACCTTCTGAGATAACTTTAAAGTAAATGCACTTTCATAACTTTTGCTTGCTCCTATCGCCCCTGGATCCCGACCTCCGTGACCCGGATCAATAATTACTTTGAAATCCTTGGATTTCAGCACAAGGGTCACTTCATTACCAGATTCGTTTTCAAATAGACTATAAGCCACCGCCTCCTTCAACTCCATAGTAACTCTAAGTGTTGGCGGTTGGTTCGAAAACATGGCATAACGAATTTTTTGGATTTGTGGATGGGAAGAAGGAATAACTCCGCTTAGACTAGACTTGCTGCTATTTAAATTCGTGCCTATGATACTATTAGGGAAATCTATGACAATCCGGTTCGGGTTTGTAAGATAGAAGGATGTATATGCCATATTCCCAATACTAGCTTGAAAGGTTAATTGATTATCTATCATCTGGATAGAACCGATAGCGGTTATTGTCTTTAGCTCTGCCGGCGCCCATTCCAGGGGTTCTTCGCTATTAACTTCTGAAACAGCATTTACAATCAGCGGCACCGGCAGAAGCATAGCAAGAAACAAAATACATGATATGACCCGTTTCATTCTTCACCCCGGCAAAAAAAAGTTTATTTAATCCATATGTCGACAAAAACCAACATATTATTAGACGTAATAAGGTAGATTAAGTTTCGCTGCCATAGTAACCTCAGCAATACGAAAAAAAGCTCCCTCCGTCACAATTTCCACGGTAGAGAGCTTATGGGAAGAGTTTTCTTATGAATTAAAGGCAATTCTCTGCTTATGTTTTGTTTCATAGGCCGTAATCTGTTCTTCGAACATCATCGTTAAGCCAATATCGTCCAACCCTTGAAGCAGAAATTGGCGGCGGTGCTCATCCAGATCAAACTCAATTACCAACCCATGATTATCGGTTAATTTCTTGCCTGTCAAATCAGCAGTTAGGGTATACCCATCATGTTCTGCAGTACGTTTAAACAATTCGTCCACCTGCTCTTCGGAGAGTCTGATGGGTAGAATACCATTCTTAAAACAATTGTTATAAAATATATCGGCAAATGATGGAGCAATGACCACGCGGAAACCATAATCCATGATAGCCCAAGGCGCATGCTCCCGGGAAGATCCACAACCAAAGTTAGCTCTTGAAATTAAAACGGAAGCTCCTTTATAACGCGGCTTATTCATTTCAAAGCTTGGGTTCTCTTCCCCGTTCTCAAATAATCTCCACTCAAAAAACAAAAATTGGCCAAAACCGGTTCGTTCAATTCTTTTCAGGAATTGTTTCGGAATAATCGCATCCGTATCTACATTAACCCGATCCAATGGTGCGACAAGCCCGGTAAATTGTTTAAATGGCTCCATGTTTATAATCCCCTCTCTTTAGGCGTGTGCTTCCACTTTGAATTTCCAATCCCGGATGTCGACGAAATGACCTTCGATGGCTGCTGCTGCTGCCATGGAGGGAGAAACCAGATGTGTACGTCCTCCGCGGCCTTGGCGTCCCTCAAAATTTCGATTGGATGTTGAAGCGCAGCGTTCACCAGGAAGTAAGAAATCGGGATTCATCGCAAGGCACATACTGCACCCTGCATCACGCCATTCAAAGCCTGCTTCAACAAAAATTTTATCCAAGCCCTCTTCTTCTGCTTGAATTTTCACCCGACCGGAACCTGGGACAACAATAGCATTGACATGGGAAGAAACCTTGTAGCCTCTTGCCACAGCCGCTGCAGCACGCAAGTCCTCAATACGGCCATTTGTGCAGGATCCAATAAATACACGGTCAATCTTTAACTCAACCATGGGTGTTCCCGGGGTTAATCCCATATAATCCAGTGCGGCTTCTGCTGCTTTACGTTCGTTCTCTGTTGCAAAGCTCTTGGGATCAGGAACTAATGCATTGACATGGGTGCCCATACCGGGACTGGTTCCCCATGTAACTTGCGGAATTAAAGAATCAATGTCGAATTCAACACGATAGTCATAAACAGCGCCTTCGTCCGTGCTGATCTTCTTCCATTCCTCAACAGCTGCGTTAAAGTCCGCACCCTGGGGGGCATATTGCCGACCGCGCAAGTATTGAAAGGTGGTTTCATCAGGGGCGATCAATCCTGCTCTGGCTCCGCCTTCTATGGACATGTTGCACACTGTCATGCGTTCTTCCATGGTTAATGCACGAATCGCTTCACCCGTGTATTCTATAACATAACCCGTAGCGAAATCTGTTCCATACTTGGCGATTACCCCAAGAATGATATCCTTTGCCGTTATGCCGGGTTTCAACTTTCCGTTGATACAAACTTCCATGGTCTTAGCCTTGGATTGCTGCAAGCATTGGGTAGCCAGAACATGCTCTACTTCACTTGTGCCTATCCCGAAGGAAAGAGCACCAAATGCCCCGTGTGTAGAAGTATGACTGTCTCCGCAAACAATGGTTTTTCCGGGCTGTGTTAGCCCAAGCTCAGGACCCATTACGTGCAC
>DASWUO010000170.1:0-3369 GCA_036401615.1 Bacilli bacterium
ATTTCTCGGCACAGCAGCTGCTGCAGGAAAACATTCTGAAAACCATTGAGGGCATCCTGGAAGAAACCGGACTCTCCCCGGACCGTCTGGAAATTGAGATCACCGAGAGCTCATTCATGAGCAATGAGAAGGAAGTAACCCAGCTCTTGGTGGAGTTGAAGAAACGGAAGATTAAAGTATCCCTGGATGACTTCGGCACAGGGTATTCTTCACTTTATTTGTTAAAACGACTGCCCCTCGACACGATCAAAATAGATAAGTCGTTTGTTGAAGAAATCCTCACCGACCCCGTCAATAAGAGTATTATTCAATGCATCATTAATCTGGCCAAATCGCTGCAGATGAGTGTGGTGGCCGAGGGCGTTGAGTTGGAAGAGCAATATAATTTGTTAAAACAAGAAGAGTGCGATGAAATCCAGGGGTATTATTTCAGCCGTCCGTTAAACCCCGCAGACTTCGCCAAGCTGTTGAAGAACAACCAGTTCAACCAAGTGTCCAAATCCAAACAGGCCAAACAGCAAAACAACCGGCGCAAGTATTTCCGCATTGAGTTGGACTATCCTTTAATCTCGGAAATGACCATCTCCATGTTCAAGGGAAGGAAGCTTGACCTCGGCAGCACCGAGGTGTTCATCACCAACATCGGGCCGAGCGGGCTGCGCTTCTTGATGGGCGTCAAGCTGCCGGTCAATGATGACTTCATCTTGAAATTTGATACGGTCATCTTAGGACATAAATATGAGCTGTACGGGAATGTTGCCTGGTTTAACGACATTCAGGACGGGGAAGTGTATGAGTACGGATTCCAATTCCATATTGAAGAAAACGAGCAGATTCCGCTAATCAAAAACTTGAATACACTTGCGATTAAACTGCGCGAAGGCAACGTGCCGAAGACACAAATTTATATTGGCGATCCTGTAGCACGGATCAAAGAACGGAAGAAGAAGACCCAGCAAGGCATTGGGTTGTGATTCGCGGGGCAAGCACTAGCCGTTGCCGTAAAACGGTCCCGCCGAGCGGGCGTATTCTGCTTATCCGGTGGTATATCCATCAATAATAAGTTCCAGGCTTCCTGTATCGGAATGAATGATGAAGCCGTGAACCGGGATAAGGGCAGGAATCAAAGGGTGATTGCGGATAATCCTCACGCTATGCCTCACCCCCTCCTCTGGGCTCTCAAAGCCTTTGAGAAATCGATCCATCCGTATTCCCGAATTCTCGAGGGTTTCCAGAACCACATCGGAAATGCCGTTGGCCCGAAACTTCTCTACCATGGCTTTCGTGTCCAGATTCGTCATCCCGCACCCGTCATGCCCGATGACCAGCACCTCTTCGGCACCCATTTCGTAGATGGCTACCAGGATACTGCGCATAGCGCTGCCGAAGGGCTGGGTCAAGATGGCTCCCGCGTTCTTGATGATTTTGGCATCGCCATTGCGCAGATTTAGTGCTCTCGGCAGCAGTTCAACAAGCCGGGTATCCATGCAGGTGAGGATGGCAATCTTCTTATCTGGATATTTGTCCGTAAGGTATTCCTCGTAGTGTCTCTGTTCCACGAATTGTTGATTAAACTCAAGTAAATCGGATACGATGGTCATGGTTTTTTCCCCTTTTTTATTGTAAAAATCTATTTACTTATATGTCAATCTTAACTTGATGCCGAAAGGGTCTTCGGCATCATAGTACCGGTCTTGTTCCGCTGTGGAGGTTCCGGATTTTACCGAAATTCCGGCGTTTTTCAGCCGGTTTACAATCTTATCCCATTCCGCGTGATTAGGCATCAGTATAGTATAATACTTTAAGCCGGTGCCATTCTCCGGAGGCACCGGAGCCCCAACGCCGGCCCATATATTTAATCCGACATGATGGTGATACCCCCCTGCGGAAATGAAGAGGGCTCCCATCTGCCGTCTGGCGTCCAATTTGATTTCAAAACCAAGCAAATCGCAATAAAACTCCTTCGCCAGTTCCAGTTCACCCACATGAAAATGAACATGTCCAATAATCGTGCCAAGCGGCAAACCAGTCCACGATTTACCCTCCGCTTCTTGCAACAGCCCGTCCCAATCCAAGGGATCCGAGGCCATGGTGTAATATCCCTCTGCATCCATAGACCAGCTCTCCCGCGGGCGGTCCACATAGATTTCGATCCCGTTATGATCCGGATCCGAGATGTACAACGCCTCGCTCACAAGATGATCCGCTTGGCCAATACGGATGCCGGACTCGATCAGATTGCGCAGTGACAGACCCAACGCCTCCCGGTTAGGCACCAGAATTGCAAAATGATAAAGTCCCGTTGCTGATCTGGGCTGCACAATCTTGGCGTTCGGGATTTCTTCCAAAACTACTAAAGCTTGCTTCCCGTCCACTGTTAAACGGGCCGTAGGATTCAGGATGTCTAGTGTGTCTGCTGTTTCTAGTGGATCACCCGGCAAGTCTGGCATTTCTGGCGTTAGCAGCTTTAATCCAACGACTTCTTGATAGAATTTGACTGATCGTTGCAGATTGCTGACCTTCAGCTTCACTTCACCCAACTCTATATTGGGGGGTATTTGGTATGTCATCTCGTTCCTCCAGTAGTTATTCAGGTTCAACTATCTTTCCTCGATTATAACAGTTTTTGGAATGTATAGAAAACCTAAAGGAATTGGAATACCTTAAACTTCCCACAAAATTTTACTCACGGCGGCCACCTCCTTATTGGAAATCCGCCGTTTCACCCTTAAACCAATTTTACCATAAATAAACAGAGGAGCCCGCCGGCTACTTTTTTATGGATACATAGGCTGATTGATCGAATGATGTTATAATAAGTGCGCTATTATACCCTATATCCAAAAGTTAATAGCGCTCTTTTGATATAGGTTCCTTTTTAGACCTTAAAGGCTCCAGATTGTAGAAAAGGGAAAGATTTCTTGGCAATAGATTCCTTTCGGAACCTTATTTACCCCTGCCTTTCTCAACGCTATGCATAGGGGGGTTTTTAAAGCTTAGTACTGCCGGCGGTTCAACAAAAGAGACACTTCTAAATCTAATCTAAGTTATGTCTCCAAGAATGCCGATAACTACTAGACAACCTACTAACCGACAGCCGGGAGGAAACCACTTGCACAAGATTGTTGTTCCTTTAATAGTTTTAGCACTGCTGGCGGCTATCCTGATTCCGCAGCAAGGGTTGGCCCTGACGCAATCGGAACTGGACGCGGATGAACTTAAAGAAGCAGAAGATATACATACGAAAGCGGCGCAAAACATACAAGAGGCTCGATCCAAAATCCAATCGATCCAAGTTCAGAAAAACCTGACCATCAAAGATGTAAAATCGTTGGAGAAAGAAATCGTTTCTCTAGAGAATGAAATAGA
>DASWUO010000171.1:0-2108 GCA_036401615.1 Bacilli bacterium
CGGCATATCTTTGTTTTCTGTATCCGGGTTCAGCATGGAGGGAAGGCTCGTTTACCGTTACCGAAATGACTTTCCCCAGATGCTTTTCCATTTCAGACTTTCTCGATTCGGGAAGGTCGGTCCAGCTTCCTACAGTTAAACCCACTGCAATACTCAAAGCTTTTTTATCAAAATCTGCCTTGTCATCGAAACATCGATATGTAGCTAAGCAAAAATTGCCCAATTCACTTCCACCTAACTTTGTTGAATTTATTTTTTCTGCTGCTCCGTTATGGCTGCACCCATCTCCCCGGATCTTAAAGTCGCCCGTCCAATCGCTTTATGAATCCCTTCGGAAAATGCGAATTGATCTAATATTTCCAGGGCTGCCTGTGTAGCTCCACCCGGTGAAGTCACTTTACGGCGTAGAACCGCAGGATCTTCATCCGTAATATTCATCATATTAGCTGCTCCCAGCACGGTTTGTTTTGTTAAGATCCTGGACTCCTCATTTGTGAGGCCGCCTGCCACACCAGCAGCAATCATGGACTCCATTAAATAATAAACATAAGCCGGACCGCAGCCTGAAATACCCGTAACAATGTCCATTTGAGATTCTTCCACCTTGACGGCAATCCCAATCGATGTAAACATTTCTAAAGCTAATTCTTGATGCTGTTCACTTAACCCGGAAGAAAAACTGACACCCGTAGCGCCAAGCCCGATGGTGCTCGAAGTATTCGGCATGGTTCGCACAATAGGCATTTCCCGGTGCAGGATGGTGGAGATGGTTTGTATCGATAATCCGGCAATAACTGAAATCAGCAATTGATTAGGATTGACCAGAGCAGAAATCTCATGGAGAGCCGCCGCTGCATCTTTGGGTTTCATGGCCAGAACCAAAATGTCAGCGTTTCGGATATATTCACTTCTTGTCTCAGGATCACTTGCGGTGTTAACGCCATATTGATCGTGCAGCTCAGCTAAGCGGGAAACGTTCTGATGGTTTAATAAAGCAATTAACTTGGGTTCTGCTTTCTGTTTCCCGGTTAATCCGCGAAGAATGGCTTCGGCCATCGACCCGGCACCAATAAAGACAATTTTTTGGGATAATAAACGATTCATTTTTTTGCTCCAGACTATTTAATTTGGCCGTTGCCGTAAACACGATATTTGGTTGAAGTCAAGGAGGGCAATCCCATAGGACCTCTGGCGTGAAGCTTCTGTGTACTGATGCCAATCTCCGCTCCCATACCGAATTCAAAGCCATCCGTAAAACGGGTCGAAACATTATGATAGACTGCGGCTGCGTCGACTTCATTCAGAAATCGCGCGGCTTGTTCTTCATCCGCCGTTACAATACACTCCGAATGTTGTGTGCCATATTGTCGTATATGCTCCATTGCTTCATCCATATCTTCAACGACTTTTACCGACAGAATGTAATCATTATATTCCGTGCTCCAGTCATCCTCAACAGCTGTCTCCATCCAATTCACATAATTCAGGGCTGAGGCAGAACCTCTTAAGTCCACGTTTAAAGCACGGAATTGATCTGCCATGGCAGAAAGATGTTTCCCGGCAAAAGCTTTATGAACCAACAGGGTTTCCATGGAGTTGCACACCGAAGGACGTTGAACCTTTGCATTAACAGCAACCTGGGCGGCCATGGCTGCATTGGCAGAAGCGTCAATATAAGTATGGCAAACTCCTGCACCTGTTTCAATCACAGGGACTGTAGCATTCCTTACCACGTTCTGGATTAAGGCATGTCCACCGCGTGGAATGATCACATCCAATAAACCGTTTAATTTTAACATATCATCCACTGAAGAGCGATCTGTGCTTAGAATTAATTGCAGGGCATCCGGAGGTATAGAGGAAGAATTGAGAGCTTCCCGAAGAACCTCGACTATACGTTGGTTAGAGTGAAGGGCAGAGGATCCTCCACGCAGTACAACAGCGTTTCCGGTTTTCAAACAAAGACCGGCAGCATCCACGGTTACATTAGGCCGGGCTTCATAGATGATGCCAATCACTCCAAGGGACACTCGAAGCTTTACAATGCGCAGTCCGTTTGGACGGAAAACCTCTTCCAGTTGCTCACCTACAGGATCAGGCAATCTGAC
>DASWUO010000172.1:0-12116 GCA_036401615.1 Bacilli bacterium
AGTTGCGGTCATTAAAGACATGCCGGATAGAAAAGACCGAAAATTTCATCCGCAGCATGACAAGAACTTGATTGGGTTTTCCATTAAGAATATTTGTGCGCAAATTGTGCAAGAGCATGGATGTGGCATATGCTTTCAAGATTTTAATGATGATGTTGTCATTGTATTTAATATGGAAGGTTGGACAGCTAATGAAAATATGCTCAAAGATGTATTGAATCAGTGTAAGGAGAATATGGATACTTTCTTGCACGTTGATGGTTTTATTACCGTTGGAACTGTGGAAAACAACTTTATGGATATCACTAAAAGTTATATGCGCGCCAAACATTTACAGGAATTCAGTATGATTTACCCTCCAAAGACGGTTGTGTTTTCTAACGAATTAAGCCTGCCGATGCGATACAGCAAGGATGTGCTCCAAACGGATATTTCTGAAATTAAAGTTTATCTTAGCCGAAAGGACAGCCAAGCTTGCTTTGAGTTCATTGACAGAATCTACTCCAAATTGGGCACTGCGGCAGGGGTGACTCCCGTGTATATTCAGAATACTACATTGGAACTGATTATCCAGTCTACCTCCGCTCTCCGTAGTTTAAAGCCCAACACAGATGAATTTCTCGAGGGTTTCCCAGATATGATTACAAGCGTGTTTGAGTTGAGAAACATTCAAGAAATGACAGTTTGGCTCAAGGATATGCTCGGTCGATTTATTGAGTTTCTAAAGGAAGAAGATCAAAAAATGAGTCCGATCGTCAGAAAGTTGGTGGGGTATGTGGACTCCCACTATGCCAAAGACTTAAATTTGACTGTAATCGCTTTGGATTTTCACGTGAATCCCACCTATTTGGGTCAGTTGTTTAAGCAAGAAACCGGATATACTTTTTCCAATTACTTGAACATGGTTAGGATCGAAACAGCAAAAGGTTTATTAAAGACTACACATCTAAAGGTATATGAAGTGGCTAAACATGTCGGGTATTTATACACGAACTATTTCTGCAGCATCTTCAGAAAGCTGACAGGAACCTCTCCCTCCGAGTATGTGGAACTAAACAACCATTGAACCTCCCCTACTTATTTGCTATCACAAGTTGAAGTCGGGGCTTCTTACCTCCAATACAACTTGTTCTAATGCACCAAACCAGGGAATCACGGGTTTAATGGCATGTCAGAAGTATTAAGGCGAAATATTGCGATAATCATGATTGGTTGTACCATAAAATTATCTCATTTACTTCTTCATGGAATAGATAAAGCAAGACTATACAATAATGAGGATCGGTCATTCTCCATTAAAGCATTACTATGCCGTAACGAATGGTACATAGGCAAGATAACAAATATTATGGCAATATCGTTCTTGAGGTTGGCATCATTTGGCAATCGTTCAATCAGAGGGAGACTTGACGCAGGTCTGTTAATCTATTTCCTTTATTTATAAGCCAAATCATAAATATATGGATTTATTAGCATGGATCTAAGCTTTTTATCATTTTCACATCTTTCCAATAAAATTATACTTAAAGGGTATCTTTGAGCTTACTTACGAAAGGGAAAACACACTATGCGGAAGCCCTTTAGACGAATGATCTTCCCGCTTTTGATTCTTGCCGTTATAGGAGCCTTATTCGGCTTGTGGAGAAATTCAAACCAATTGGCAAGCATTACGACTGTTCATATTCCACAAATAGCATCGGCGGGTGCGCAATCGGGGCTGTCGGAAAACGATATCTGGACAAAGTTAGAGCCTTCATTTCTGGAGTATTATGAGGATTTAAAATCGAAGGGAATACAAGATTCCACTTCAGTTGATATGGTGATTAAAGGATCAGCGTATGCCCAAAGAAGTGCCTTTGGAATGAAAGAAATGAAGGTTCTGGAGAATGAGGCAGGGGTATTTATTGCGGCAACCAATGAAGACAGCTGGTTAACTTATGAAGCGGATATTCCCGTTGACGGGTTTTACCAAATGGGTATCCGGTACTATGCGTTGGAGGGTAAGCGATCTTCCGTTCTGCGAAGCTTTCAAATTGACGGAGCTTATCCGTTTTTTCAAGCCAAGCGCCTTGAATTTCAGAGGATGTGGGAGGAAGCCGGAAAAACAACGTTTGATAAGCAGGGCAACGAATACAACCCCAGCCAGAAAGAAAAATTCGGATGGCAGTATCGCGAATTGCGGGATCCTGAAGCTAAAGTATCGGAAGCTTTTCGTTTCTATTTAACCAAAGGGAGGCACCAGATCAGGATCAATACGATTAGGGAGCCGATGGTCATCGGGGAGCTGCGCGTATATTCGCCGATTAAATTGCCGAGCTATGAACAAAAGCTGGAGGAATATAAAGAGAACAATTACTTACCTGCAACAAATCAACTCATCAAGATCCAGGCCGAGTCCGCCATTATAAAATCAGATCCTACCTTAAGGCGGGGGGAGGATCGTGAGCCGGCAACCGAACCCTATAATCGGTACGCAACAGCATTAAATGTTGTGGGGAGAGGCACATGGCACCGCGGTGGTCAATGGATAGAATGGGAATTCGAAATGCCGGAATCCGGCTTATATCATATAGGGGCGCGTTTCGGAGCTTGGTGGCTGCACGGCTTCCCAATTGAGCGTATCGTAACGATCGATGGAGAAATTCCGTTTCAGGAAATGAATAATGCTAAGTTTCCTTACCATGCTTCACACCAGTCCGGTCCTTTTGGAAACAAGGATTACTTGTTTTACCTGGAGAAGGGGAAACATCGCATCCGGATGGAGGTTCAGATAGGCTCTTTGGGTGAAGTGTTTGACATCGTTCAGAATGTGTCCCGCAACATGTCGGTGTTATCCAGGGAAATTATCATGGTTACGGGGACAACCCCGGATGTGAATCGTGTTTGGGATTTATCAAGCCATGTGCCGAATTTAGAGGCCCGTCTATACGCTATGGTGAAAGAGCTGCAGAATTCCCTGAACAAGCTTTATGCCCTTGGCATTTGGGAAGGCAGTCAACAGACAAGCACACTTGAACTCGCCGGCTACCAAATGCTAAGTATGGCGGAAGATACGGATACGATTCCTTCCCGGCTCACCCAGTTTCGAGATACGGCTTCTTCTCTCGGATTGTGGATAACATCACTTAATAAACAAGATATGGAGCTGGATTATCTTGTTGTTAAGTCGCCTGATGTCGAATGGCCCAAACCCGGTGCAGGATATTTCAAGAAGCTCCTCTATTCCGCCAGCGATTTTGCTTTATCTTTCGTTAAGGATTACCGCGGAATTGGGGATGTCTCCACGGAAGAAAGAACGATCCATGTCTGGGTTTCCCGGGGCAGGGATTGGGCTGAGATCATCAAACGTTTGGCGGATGAAGACTTTACGGCCAAAACCGGAATTAAAATTAATGTGAATACCATTCCTGCAGGAAACTCAGGTCTATTGATGCTGGGGGCTACTTCAGGAAAATCACCGGATGTCGCCATCGGCGTGGAAAGTACGGTCCCGTTTGATTTCGCTGTCCGTAATGCTTTAGTCAATTTGGGCGACTTTCCAGACTATCCGGATGTGGCTGCCCGGTTCCGGCCAGGGGCTTTAATTCCTTATAAATACAGAGACGGGCATTATGCCCTTCCAGAAACGCAGAATTTCAACATGCTGTTCTATCGGACAGATATCATGGAGGAACTGGGTATCCGCAATATTCCCGAAACATGGGATGATGTCCTGCATCTCATTCCGCAGCTTCAACAGAAAGGGATGGATTTCTATTACCCGCATGTAATTACCGCAGCTTCCAATGCCGCTTCGGAATTTTCCCCATTCCTATTCCAGCATGGCGGCGAATTTTACAAACAGAATGAACGGGAATCCGCACTGGATTCACCGGAGGCGCTAAAAGCATTAAAACTGTGGACTGCGCTGTTTAAGGATTATAAAATTCCGGTGGAGGCGAATTTCTATAATCGTTTCCGTACGGGCGAAATGCCTATAGGCGTTGCTGACTATTCAACTTATTTGCTTCTTTCCACAGCAGCGCCTGAATTAAACGGATGGTGGGAAATGAAGCCTATGCCCGGCGTTCGCCAGGAGAGCGGGGAGATCAACAGATCTACCGGGGGGGCGGCGCAAACAGGGATCATTTTCAAAAATTCGAAGTTGCAGAAGGAATCTTGGGAATTTTTGAAATGGTGGACCAGTGCGGACATTCAAGAGGAATTTGGAATAGAGCTGGAATCGCTGCTGGGTGTAGAAGCCCGCTGGAATACGGCAAATGTGGAAGCCTTGAAGCGCTTGCCATGGCCTCAAAGGGATATCGAATCCATCACGGAGCAGTGGGATTGGTTTAAAGAACGGCAGATCGTCCCCGGCAGTTATTTTACCGACCGCTACATGGTGAACGTATGGAATGAAGTTGTGCTGCAGAACACCAATGAACGTGAATCGCTGGATGATGCGGTGAAACTGATTAACAAAGAATTGTTGAAGAAACGTATAGAATTCGGTATCGAATAGAGCATTGATTCCAATTGAGGGGAGACGGGTAAGTTGAGCCAAGCCATAAATGTGACAAGCAAGTCTGCGCTCCCGTACAAACAAGGAAGGCTTCGTGTTTTCTTGTCTGAGGTGGTAAAGAAGAAAACATCCTATTTCTTCATGGCGCCCTTTATGCTGATATTTTTCATCTTTACCGTTATACCTGTACTAACTTCAATGGCACTTAGTTTTACTTATTATAATATTTTTGAATCCCCCAGATGGATAGGGTTAGCTAATTATAGTCTCTTGTTTGTAGATGATGACATCTTTCTTAAAGCCATCGGCAATACGTTGAAGTTTGCTGTTGTAGTAGGCCCGGTCGGCTATGCCATGTCCTTCCTGCTGGCATGGCTTATAAGCCAAATCCCCTTTAAATACCGTTTCTTTTACACCTTTTGCTTTTACACGCCGGCCATCACCAGCGCGATAGCTATGTCGGTTGTCTGGTTGTATTTATTCTCCGGTGACCGCTATGGACTGGTTAATTATTTTATGTTGCAAATAGGCCTCTTCCAGGAGCCTTTGCTGTGGCTGCAGAATGTAAAAACCATGCTGCCGATTGTGATGTTCGTATCGCTGTGGATGAGCATGGGTATTTCCTTCCTAGCCTTCCTGGCCGGGCTGCAGAATGTATCCAGAGACTTGTATGAAGCCGGTTCCATTGATGGTGTGAAGTACCGCTGGCAAGAGCTGTGGTATATTACGATTCCCGTTGTAAAGCCCCAGTTATTATTCGGTGCCATCATGCAGATCGTAGCTGCCCTTAGTGTTTTTGACATTTCGATTCAATTAACGGGCAATCCAAGTCCGCAGTATGCTGCACATACTGTTATGACCCACTTGAACGACTATGCGTTTACCCGTTTTGAAATGGGTTATGCATCATCCATTGCTGTTTTTATGTTTTTAGTCATGATCGCTCTAAATCGTTTAATTTTCAAATGGCTGGGAAGCGGGGATTGATGGCATGACAACTTTATCTTCAAGTATCGTAAAAGGAAGATTCGATTGGGGGGGTGTACTCCTTTACATTTTTCTCACAGCCTTCGGTCTTCTGATGCTGGCACCGCTTGTTTATCTGGTATCCACCGCCTTTAAGCCGACACCGGAGTTATTCTTGTTTCCGCCGCGATTTTTTGTGGTTAACCCGACCTTGAGGAATTTTTACGATTTGCTGCTGATCACAGGCAACTCGATGGTCCCTTTTTCCCGCTATATCTTCAACAGTTTATTTGTCACCTTGGGGGTTGTTTCCTTTGGGGTAGTGTTTGGCGCCATGGCGGCGTATCCTCTCAGTAAACACCGTTTTCCCATGAGGAACATCTTATTCGGCCTGATTATTCTATCATTGATGTTTGCCCCCCAAGTCACCAACATTCCGCAATATTTAGTGATCACCAAGCTTGGATTGATTAACACCTATTGGGCTTTAATTATTCCCGGCATCGCGAATACAGTCGGTTTGTTTCTAATGAAGCAGTTTTGCGACCAAATCCCGGAAGCGCTGTTGGAAGCGGCAAAAATAGACGGGGCGAATGAATGGAGAACATTCTGGACCGTGGTTATGCCGATGCTTAAACCGGCATGGGCTACCTTTGCTTTATTCAGTTTCCTTGCATCGTGGAATGATGCCGGGTCTTCGATGCTTTTTACAACGACTGAGAACATGAAAACGCTGCCCTATGCCTTGCAAACGATAAGCGGCGGAGCCGGTGTGGTAGCCAGGGTAGGCACCCTCGGAGCCGCTTCATTATTGATGACCATCCCGCCTGTTGTGGTGTTTATTATTTCGCAAAAGTTAGTTCTGGAGACGATGGCCCATTCCGGACTGAAGGAATAGGAGGAACCCATGAAATTAGTTCGATATGCATTCATTATACCAGCCGTGTTGTCGTTGTTATGCCTTTCACCCGCGTCCTCTATAGCACAGGCACCCTACCCGGGTTACAGCTACACTTTAAAGGGAAAGGTTACGAATTCCCCTAATGGTTACCTGTATCAAGACTCTTTTGACGGAATTAACACAGAATACGGGGCATTTAATCATCCGGAGCATTTGTTTATTGCCCAAGATCAAACGTTGTACCTGGTGGATACAGGGAACAACCGGATCGTCCATATGGACCCAAACTACAAGCTGATTTCGATGATAGGAAGCGGGGAAGGGGAGGGAAAGTTAAATGGACCAAAGGGTGTATTCGTTACCGGGAATGGAACCGTTTATGTTGCGGATACCATAAACCGGCGCATTGTTTTGTTTGATAAATCAGGAACTTATCTGAAGCAATTCGGGGTTCCGCAAAATCCGCTTCTGGGAGACAGATTTGTATACTCCCCTTCCAAATTAATCGTGGACCAAAGGGGATATATGTTGGTCGTATCTGAAGGCTCCGATAAAGGACTGCTGCAGCTTGATCCATCGGGGCAATTCAAAGGATATTTCGGGGCTAACCGCGTCCCTTTCAGCCTGTCCAGAGTGCTGATTAAGCTGTTTGCTTCCAAGGCGCAATTAGCCCAGATTGCTGCAACAGTGCCGGCTAATTTCAGCAGTGTGTTTCTGGCCAATGACGGAGCCATTTACACGGCAACCTTGGGAGAGAGAATCAACCAAATAAAGCGGTTAAGCGCAGCGGGTGTTGATTCGTTAAATGCTGTAGCTGCTGTAGACAGTTTGACAGGCAAAAAATTATTTGGCCTTAAAGGATCCGTTATCTATGGGGATTCGAAATTGCAGAGGAAAGGCTTCAATAAGGTTCGCCAATCCTTTGTCAGCTTAACCGTCAATGCCAAAGGAATGATCACTATACTGGATCAAATTTTGGGAAGGGTATATCAATATGATAAGAACGGCAACCTTCTGTTTATTTTCGGCGGATTAGGCGAACAAAACGGACTGTTTGTAACACCAAGAAGTGTTGCTGAAGCAGCGGACGGATCCATCTATGTCGTTGACGGGGGACGAAACCGTATAGACCGTTTTCAAGCCACCCCCTTTGCCGATAAAGTCCATGAGGCGGCTTATTACTTTTCAGAGGGCATGTTCGAAGAGGCGAATCAGCCTTGGCACGAAGTGTTGGAGATGAATCGAAACTATGACTTGGCATATAAGGCGATAGGAAAAGCGTTGTTTAAACAAGAAAAATATGAAGAAGCCATGGATTATTTCCAAATTGCGGGGGATAGAATCGGCTATTCGAAAGCTTTTGTCGAATACCGAAAAGATGTTTTCCGCAGCAACTTTTCATTGATTATTCTGGGTGTGGTTTCCTTGTGGGTCATCATGAAGTTTTTGAAGGTATGGAAAGTGAAGGGTTATCGAAGAAAATTAGCGGGGAGGCAGTCCGATGAACATCACTCGCAGGATGGCTCGAATACTAAGAAAACCGACTGATTTCTATTATGAGATACAGAATTCTCCTAGGTCTTTATATTATGACATTATGGTCTTAATCGGTTTAGCGATTGCGGTGCGGATCATTTCTCTGAGATATTTAGGATTTTCATTTCAAACCAAGGAACCTTATGAAATTTCTTTCTTCATCGAAGCAGGTACGATCATCGTGTTATGGCTCTCATGGGTAGTTGCCAATTGGGCCGTCAGCGTGATCCTCGACGGTGAAGGGGAATTTAAGCATATCTTGGTAAGCAGCGCTTTTGCTTTAACCCCCTTCATCGTATTTACCGTGCCGCTTACGCTTCTAACCAATTTTATGTCTTTGGAGGAAAGCGGTTTTTATTTCTTATGCCGAAATATCATTATTCTATGGGTGATCTTATTGCTTCTTATCCAAGTCAAGGAAATCCATGACTTTGAAAACATGAAAATTATCTGGATCTTTGTATTAACCGTTATCAGTATGTTTATCATCTGGTTCACTTGCTTCCTGGTTTTCGGATTATTGTACCAAACATTCAATTTTATTGTCGGAATTGTAAGAGAACTCAATTATCGGTAGGGGGCGCTAACATGATACGTTTGAATCGGCTTAATAAATATCACATGATGGTTATGGTTGCCGTACTCCTGGCGGTCGGCATCATGATCCCTTATTTTACTCCGAACCCTAAACCGGCATGGATCCCCCCGCTCATGGAACCTCTAAATTCCAATGCTTCCGGGGACAATAACGGAGTCATGGCGAAACGAACGAACAATGGGGTAGAAGTGGAAAACGCGAAATACAAGATGATCGTTGATGATAAATTCGGACAAATCCGCATGATCAGCAAAACATCCGGAAAAGAATGGGGAGGCATACCCGCGCTTGATCCCAAATCCCCTTCAAATAATATCCTGTATGCTTCTACTCCTATTACAATTAAATATATAAGCGGTTCAGGCGGAATATCGGAAACCTATCCGGGCAAGGAACCAGACTCTGTCACAAAGGTACTGCCTATTCACAATGGAGTAAGAATAGATTTGGATCTCCCTTCATTACAATTTAAATTAGCTGTCGAATATCATTTGACGGATGACGGATTTGAAGTCCGGATTCCTTGGAATTCCGTGAAAGAAGATGGAAAACCAAGATTAATGGGATTAGTGATGCTGCCGTTTTTTAGTGCAGCCGGAAAGGATGAGAAAGGGGCTATTGTTGTTCCAGACGGTTCAGGTGCGCTGATGAAGTTTGATCCTAACCGGTTAAAATCCTTCTATGCTTACCGCAAATATGTGTATGGCGGGGACTATGCCTTTCTTAGCAAGGTGTACAAAGTGCTTTCTTATGAAGCATCCGAAATCATCGGCGAAAACCCGGCAGAGCAAGCTTCATTGCCGATTTTTGGGCTGTACAATGGGGACAAAGCTTTTCTCGGCATTATATCAGGCGGAGATACAGATGCCTATATTAATGCGGTTCCGGAGGGGACGCGCAATATCCCGCTTTATCGCACCTTTGCGGAACTAAATTACCGCAATGATGATATTGCTTATGTAGGAACAGCCCAAATCCCGATGTTTCAGAGAATCATGATACCCGGGGATCGAACGATTCAATATGTATTGTTGGAGCAAAAGCAGGCCAACTATGTCGCCATGGCCCAAGCCTATGGGGAATATCTCAACAAGACGGAAGGATTGAAATCTTCGGACTTCAAAGAAATCCCCTTGGAGCTTACTTTTTTCGGAGGAGTACATCAGACGAATATTATAGCCAATTCCTATATTTCAATGACCAGCTTTAAACAAGCGCAGGAAATGCTGCAGAACCTATTGGCGAAAGGAATCCGTTCCATAGAGGTTACTTACGATGCTTGGTCGGGAGGAGGACTTTACGGAAAACAACCCCAACATTTTCCTGCGGAATCAAGGCTTGGCGGGGATGCAGATTTGCAGGCATTCATACAGTATGCAGTTCGGAACAATGTAACGATATACTTGAAAACGAATTATATAAATCCCTATGAGAGCAGCAAAGCGCTAAAGCCATCGCGCGATGCTATACGGGGTTTAAACAGAAAAGTGTTGGATTTTCCCAGAATGGATATGGCCACCAGTCAACCGACAGGATTGCTGTTTTACTTAATGAAGCCGCTTCAAGCGTACAATTCGTTCTTTGCTGAAGAACTCGGACTGTATAAACAAACAGGTGCGTCCGGGCTTCAACTTGGCAATATAGGGGAGCTTTTGTATTCTGACCAGAATCCGGAAGCATCTTTTACCCGTCGTCAAACAAAGGATACATGGGTGAAATCCATGGACGGCACAAGATTGGAAATCGGCCGTGTGGCTGTGGATTACGGCAATAAATACGCCTTGGGGCACGTAGACCGCATCGATCAAGTGCCGCTTAATTCCAGCCAGTATGTCTACATGGATGAAGCCATTCCATTCTACCAAATCGCTGTGCATGGCAGGGTGCCCTATGTTTCCAAGCCTCTTAATTTAGCGGATGATCCAAGAATCGCTTTCTTGAAGAATCTTGAATATGGTGCGGTTCCGAGCTTTGTAATCACCTACGAGGATCCGGTAATGCTGCATAGATCCATGATGAATGAATTGTACAACGCTCAATTTGATCAAGTTGTAAATTCTGTTGTGGACTATTACCGGAAATCGAAAGAATTGCTCGATAAAGTTGCCAATTTACCGATATCCAATCATGAGAAGTTGGATAACCAAGTCTACAGGACAACCTTCGGCGGCGACATACAGGTTATTGTTAATTATGGGCAGAAAGCAGCGCAAGTGGACAATATCGTCATCGATCCGTACGGGTATAAAATTGTGGAGGGCGGGCGGGTATTATGAAAACAAGGCTATCCATACAGGGAAGACATTATTTGGAAGGTTATTTATTTGTGGCCCCATGGCTGATCGGATTTTTCATCTTCATGGCAAACCCGTTATTGAAGTCGTTGGTTTACTCTTTTCAAGAACTGAAAGTCACAGCGGCGGGGTTAGAAGGAACGTATGTTGGACTAAAAAATTATTTGTTTGCTTTTACGGTTGATGTCAACTTTCTTCCGTATTTATGGCAAACTTTCACTTATTTGCTGGTTGTTATCCCGGTATGCACGATCTTTGCTTTAGCAAGCGCATTGATTCTGAATAAACCGATGTACGGCCGGAGTTTGTTTCGAGCCATCTTCTTCCTGCCGGTGATTATCGCTTCCGGCGTGGTTCTGCAGAAAATGATGGATCAGCAAGCCTCGCGCCATTTATTCTATGATGAAGGGTTGTTCGATACATTAAATCTGATCATTCCCACCTATATCTTGTTTCCGATCCTGGGTTCGATGGATGTAATTACCTTTATTATGTGGCAGTCGGGAGTTCAGATTCTCATCTTCCTGGCCGGTCTCCAAACCATTTCTCCGTCATTGTATGAGGCGGCGCAATGTGACGGCGCAACCCGCTGGGAAAGCTTCTGGAAAATTACGCTGCCGATGATCGTGCCTATGATTTTTGTAAATATTTTATTTACTATTGTGCACACTTTTACGGCTGCCGACAATGTGATGATGGATCATATTAGATGGTATGTCCTCCAATCCAATTACGGTTACTCCGCAGCTATGGGATGGCTCTACTTTCTTGTATGCTTCGCTGTGATCGGATTTGTCTTTTTCTTATTCCGCAACAGCAACCTGTCTTTGGATGAAAGGAAGGTTTAATATGTATTTAAACAAATCAGCCGCAATGAAATGGACGAGTGGAACGGCAAAGAATCTGTTTCATTATTCAATCGTCATCAGTCTGTCTTTCGTATTTGTTTACCCTATGCTTTTTCTGCTCAGCCAGTCTTTGATGCAGCCTACTGACTTAACCGATGCTACTGTGGATTGGATTCCCCGGAAGCTGCTTTTTAACAACTACATCGATGCTTTCAACAATCTGCAATATTGGAAAAGTCTTAAGAATATTACGATTATTTCTGTGGGGAGCGCATTAGTACAAGTCATAGGCTGTGCGGCAGCCGGCTATGGCCTTGCCCGTTTCCGGTTTCCAGGGGACAAAATCGTCATGGTTCTTGTTGTATTTACTTTTCTGGTACCTCCGCAAACGATTATTGTGCCCTTGTTTTTACAGATGAGCAGCTTTGGCTGGATCAATACGTATCTGCCCTTTATCGTACCGGGGATGTTA
>DASWUO010000173.1:0-4118 GCA_036401615.1 Bacilli bacterium
TCACTGTTAGTCCGGCAAGGGCATAACCCGTGGAAAACACCCACATGGGGATATCCGGAAACCAAAAACGCGAAAAAATCGCCAATGCCGTCATTTGGCTTCCCGAGATTAACAGTTCAGAGCACCAATACACCCAGCCGCTGCTAAATCCCGCCCACCGGCCGAACGCTTTCTTCGCATAGGATCGGAAAGACCCTTTCTGCGGATCATCCACTGTCATTCTGGAGAGCACATCAAACACGAAATACGTTCCAAACGCGGCCAGGATAAAAGAAATGATCGCGGAAGGACCGCCAATCTTAAGGGCGATGCCCGACCCAAGAAAGAAACCGGTACCGATGGTACAAGCCACCCCAAGAAGAGACAGCTGCCACCATCGTAATTTTTTTTCGCCTTTGCCCATCCTGCACCCCGCAAATAAACTTTCTCCTCTATTAGTTTATTTTGCTAAAGGACAGGTGTTTTTATGTATGAGGGGGTCTTTTATACAGTGACCGTGCTCTCGGCCGCCGTCACGTATTGTTGGGGGTGAATTTACTCGAAGTTTTATTTTCCTTCTCTAACAAACCTATGGATACGCTCTTTAATAGCATCCCTGACCTCACGGAATTTTGTAAGTATCTCCTCTTCAGTTCCCGTGGCTTTGGCCGGATCCTCAAATCCCCAGTGCCATTTCACTACATTTGGATTAAGAATGATGGGGCAATGCTCATCCGCATGACCGCATAAAGTAATCACATAATCAGCCCGATTAAGGATCTCCGGATCAATCACATTGGAAGTGTTGCTGCTGATATCCACCCCTGCTTCTTTCATAACCTTCACAGCCCGGGGGTTTAAACCATGGGCCTCAAGCCCGGCGCTCTTCACTTCATACCGTTCATTCTTTAAGTCGTTGAAGAATCCGTCGGCCATTTGACTCCTGCAAGAATTGCCGGTGCATAAAAAATAGATTAATTCTTTCTTCAATGGGTCGTGCTCCTTTATCTTTGATTATGAAATCACACTCAGCCATAGATAGAGTCCGGTAAGTGTAACAAACAACGTAGGGATCGTTAGAATGATGCCCACTCTAAAATAGTAACCCCAGGTAATCCTAACCCCTTTTCGCATCAGAACATGAAGCCACAGCAGTGTAGCAAGTGATCCAATCGGCGTAATCTTTGGCCCTAAATCCGAACCAATAATGTTGGCATAAATTAATGCTTCCCGGATGATTCCCTCTGTTTGGGTGCCCTTAATAGCAAGGGCATCAATCATAACGGTCGGCATGTTATTCATCATCGATGAAAGAATAGCTGCAATAAAACCCATGCCTATTGTGGCGGCGAATAATCCTTGATCTGCGACATATTGAATCACTTCACCCAACCTGTCCGTGAGGCCATAATTTCTCAACCCATAAACAACGACATACATACCTATCGAAAAAACAACCACAGCCCATGGCGCTTCTTTAATGATTCGTTTTGTTTCAATCACAGGGCTGTTTCGTGCGGCCACAATGAATATTAGTGCGGTCAGCCCGGCAATGAGGGAAACAGGAACAGCAATGAATTCACTCAGGAAATATCCAACAAGCAATATTCCAAGTATGACCCAAGATATACGAAACAAACGGATATCTTTAATGGCTTCGGCTGGTTTTCTTAGCTGGGAGAAATCATAATTCTGAGGAATACTCTTACGGAAAAATATATAAAGCACAGCAGTACTGGCCAGGAGTGAAAATATAGTGGGAACAATCATCCTGCTGGCGTATTCTGCAAAGCCAATTCCAAAATAATCAGCTGAGACAATATTCACAAGATTACTAACAACCAATGGCAGCGAGGTGGTATCTGCAATAAAGCCACAAGCAATAATAAAGGGCAGGATCATGTTATCTTCAAATTTGAGTGCCCGTACCATGGCCAATACAATGGGAGTGAGAATCAAGGCTGCACCATCATTAGCAAATAATGCGGCTACTGCTGCCCCTAATAAAATAACATAGATAAACATAACCTTCCCGTTTCCCTTAGCAAGTCGCGCCATATGAAGCGCCGCCCATTCAAAAAAACCAATTTCATCTAGAATCAAGGAAATGAGGATGATCGCTACAAACGCCAAGGTAGCATTCCAGACGATCCCGGTTACGGCCACTACATCTGCGAAAGAAACGACACCAAGGATCAGGGCAAGAATCGCTCCGCCAGAGGCAGACCACCCGATATTTAGTCCCTTAGGCTGCCAAATGACAAAAGTTAAGGTTAGCAAAAAAATAATAACAGCAATGATCGTCATGTCTTCCTCCTGTTTATTAACAACAATGGCTGTTGTATTTTTCTATTTTCTCTTTAACGGAAGGAACGTGCTCCAGAGCCAATCGAACATAAGGTTTGTCTTGTATGTTTAATGAATAATAAATCCATTGTCCCTTACGTGTTTCTTTCACCAATCCGGCAGATTTGAGTTTGCGCATATGCTGGCTAATATTAGGTTGGGACATGTCCAGTATATCAACAAGGTGGCATACGCATAACTCCTGCACTCTCAGAAGGGCAAGTATCGTTAGGCGTGTTTTATCCCCCAATAATTTATAAACTTCTGACATTTCCTGTGTTGCATCCATTAGAATCCTCCTTCCATCACTATATTAATATATAATCATTTAATTATGTTTGTAAAGTGTTTTTATTGCGTATTTTTATATCATTTCATTTTACAATCATTACTGGACAGTTGGCTCTCTTAGCTACTTTATGACTCACGCTGCCAAGTATGAATTCCTGAAATGTATTCAATCCTCTGCTGCCTATGAATACGACATCACATTTATTGTCATTCGCATAGTCGACTATAGCAGGGCCAGGCTCACCGTGTATGATCTTAATTTCATAATCTACCCCAGCTTCTTGCACTTTCTCTTCGATAGCTGCCAGCTTCTTCAGCCGGTGTTCAGCTATGGCTTCTTTTTCCCTGTAACGCATCACATCATCCTTCAGAGTATCGGTATCTACCACATATAGAACCACGATCATCGCTTCCTTATTTCCTTTAGATACAATGATTGCTTGATCTGCCGCCCTTAGTGAATGTGCTGAACCATCCGCCGCCAGAAGAATCTTACGATACATAGACTGACCCCCTATTATTTCACATAACTTAATGTGCAGAAGTGGAAGATATCCCAATTTGATCTACAATTCTCTGGCTTTCAATATTTAGACCGATGATGTTTACTTCTTTATTGAACTGTTTAAATTTAGCAATGACTTTGGCAATCGCATTTACAGCTGAATGATCCCATACATGAGAATGACTAAAATCAATAACTACTTGTTCAGAATCATCAGTATACTCAAACAATTCAATAAAATGACTTGTTGTTGCAAAAAATAACTGTCCCGATATCTCGTACACTTTGGCATTGTTTTGAATTGCCGTTTTTGTATGAATCCGAGCCATCTTCCAGCCAAAGATAATGGCACTTAATACAACGCCGACAAGTACTCCTTTGGCTAAATCATGGGTATAAACAACAACTGACACAGTGGAGATCATCACAAAACTGTCTGAAATCGGGACTCTCCTTAATGCTCTAATCGATTTCCAATCAAACGTTCCAATAGACACCATGATCATAACACCAACCAAAGCAGCCATAGGAATTCGGGTAACGACATCCCCTAAGATAATAATAAGAAATAGGAGAAATACCCCGGCCACCATGGCTGATAATCGACCCCTTCCGCCTGACTTTACATTAATTACGGACTGTCCTATCATCGCGCAGCCTGCCATCCCTCCAAAAAATCCGGTAATCGTATTTGCAATCCCTTGACCTCTGATTTCTTTGTTTTTATCACTCTTTGTGTCTGTCATTTCATCTACAATCGATGCCGTCAGCATGGATTCCAATATGCCTACAATGGCTAAGGTTATGGATGTGGGTAAGATAATCCACAAGGTTTCCAATGACAATTCTATCATAGGAAGATGGAACAGCGGTAAACTTTGTGTAATTTGTCCCATATCCCCTACGGTTTTTAGATCAAACCCGAAAAAAATAACCACAGCGGAAACTATAATAATGGCCACTAATGCAGAAGGAACCGCTTTGGTAATTCTCGGCA
>DASWUO010000174.1:0-2723 GCA_036401615.1 Bacilli bacterium
AACGACTTTATCAGGGGAAATTCCAGCACTGCCTCTTCTGCCGCCATCGCATGCCCGATAGTTTCCTCTATTTCTAGAGTGTTTGATAAATCATCCGTTTGCTTCAGGACGGTTGCTTCCGTTTCTACATCAAGGGGGAGAAACAAGGTAAAGGTACTGCCTTCGCCCTCAAGGCTCTGCAAATGAATTTCGCCGCCGAGCAGCTTTGCGAGCTCACGCGATATGGTCAAGCCCAATCCCGTCCCGCCGTACTTCCGGCTAGTCGAGCCATCGGATTGTTGGAACGCTTCAAAAATCGCTTCTTGTTTATTAGGGGGAATGCCAATGCCTGTATCACTTACCGTTAGCGCAATCGTTCTTCCTGGCTTAAGTTCTTTGTTAGAGAGCCTGACTTCCTTTGAGGGAATGCAGATTCGCAGAGTTACCCTGCCGACGGACGTAAATTTGAAGGCATTGGATAAAAAATTTTTCAAAATTTGTTCGGTTCGTTGGCCATCCGTTATAATCGTCTCTGGCGTGCCTTCGTCCCTGTAAACTTCAAACTTCAGTTCCTTGTCCATTGCCACCGAATTAAATTGATATTGGAGATTGTGCATCATTCTTTCGAGCCTAACGGCTTCAGACTGTATAGTTAATTTCCCGGCTTCAACCTTGGATAAATCCAAAATATCGTTGATCAGTGTCAACAAATCTAACCCCCCGCTGTATATAACTTCCGCGGATTCAACCTGATCCTCTGATAAATTCCCTTCTCCATTATTAGCTAACAACTTGGAAAGAATCAACAAACTGTTAAGCGGTGTTCTCAATTCATGCGACATGTTTGCCAGAAATTCGGACTTGTACTTGCTGGCCATCTCTAACTCTATTGCTTTTACCTCAAGATCGTTCTTAGACAACAGGATCAACTGATTCTGCTTCTCAATATCGATTTTTTGCGTCTCCAAATTCTTGGTCTTCTCTTCTAACTCCTCATTAACAGCTTTCAGTTCTTCCTGCCGCATTTGTGCTTCTTTGGCCAATAAGAGTGCTTTTTCCGCTAACAGTTCTGCTTCCAGAAGGGATTCTTCCGTACGTTGGCGGCTGGCGGCACTGTTAATTACCACACCCAGCGGGGTGGATAGTAATTCCAATAAATTTTGCTGTATTGCCGTGAAGGCTTTGAAAGACGCCAACTCGACCACTGCTACAACCTCTTCCTCAAATAAAATAGGAAGTACTAGAATAACCAAAGGCTTACTTTCGCCCAGTCCGGAACTAATCTGCATATAGTCATGGGGTACCTGTGTCAATAAAATGGGCTTCTTCTCAATCGCACATTGCCCAATCAACCCTTCGCCCAATTTAAACCGATTAGAAAAATTCTTTCTTTCTACATATGCATAGCTGCCGAGTAAAATGAAAAACCCCCGCTGCTCGGAGTTTTTACTGGTCTCTTTTACATAAAACGCACCCTGCCCCACTTCGATCAACTCGGAGATTTCGGAAATCAACATTTTTACCAACTGCTGCAGATCCGTCACTCCCAGAGACAATTCTGTCAGCCGGGCAAACTCCGTCTTCAACCAATACTGCCGCTCACTTTCATCCAGCGTTTTCCGGAAGGAAATCAATATTTGCGTAAGCAGGGTGATGGAAAATGTAAAAATGAATAAATTTAATGAGATTACAAAAATGAGCGATCGCAATGCGCCGCCCATTCCTGTGGACTGATTGGTTTGACTTAAATTGTTCACTTGATCAATAACCTCTATGATTGAGAAATAAAGCAGGCCGAGCATAGGGATTAAAACCATCACCAAGAGTTTACTATTGACCTTTAAATTCTTTACCCATCTCATCTTAAAGCCCCTTTTCTCAATTACGAACAAGTTTCGGTGAACCGCCCGCCTTTAAAGGCGGAGTTATACCCAGCATCGGATAGGGATGGTCTTTCACTTTAGGAATCGCTTTTCCAATCAATTTCTCAATATCCTTGAGATACGGAATTTCTTCACTTTCGCAAAAGGAGATAGCGATCCCGCTCAATCCTGCTCTACCGGTCCGGCCAATTCGATGTACATAGGTTTCTGGAATATTAGGGAGGTTGAAGTTGATCACATGAGAAAGCTCCTCAATGTCAATTCCTCTTGCTGCAATATCCGTTGCAACCAACACACGCGTGTCCCCACTCTTGAAATTGCTCAGTGCATTCTGGCGGGCATTCTGGGATTTGTTTCCGTGAATCGCTTGAGCGGCGATATTCACTTTAGCCAGTGCACGCACTACACGGTCAGCGCCATGCTTGGTACGGGTAAACACCAATGCCGAAGCAATGGATTTATCTTGTATAAGGTGATTCAATAGATTTTGCTTATTATCCTTATCAACCAAATAAAGAGATTGCTTTATCCTATCCACCGTGGAGGACACCGGAGTGATTTCTACTTTTACTGGATTAACTAACAGTGATTTTACCATTTTGGATATTTCCGGAGGCATTGTTGCCGAGAAGAAAAGAGTTTGTCTTCTGACCGGCATTTTGGCAATGATCCTCTTTACATCATGAATAAAGCCCATATCCAGCATCCTGTCGGCCTCATCCAGCACCAATATTCGGACATATTGTAAATCAATATGCTTCTGATTCATTAAATCGAGAAGTCTGCCTGGCGTGGCAATAAGGATATCTGCCCCTTGCTGGAGCGCCCGTTCCTGCGCTTTCTGTGAAACACCGCCTACAA
>DASWUO010000175.1:0-3847 GCA_036401615.1 Bacilli bacterium
ATTGCCTGGTTTGCTTATCTCGTTTGTATCCGGTGGGTGGAGAATAAATCAAGAATCTTCATCTTGGTCCTTGCCAGTGTGATCCTGTTCTCGATTATCGATTCGTACTCGCTGTTTATTCTGTGGGATCAAGTGGCATTACTCATCCTATGCGGGTTGTTTATGAGCATATTAAGGCATCTTGAGCAGTTTAGGCTTAAAAATCCGGAGAGCTGGTCTAATATTATTGAGTATCCCGGGACCTTAACCGCCACGATCGCAGTGATTATTTCGATTGTCATGGCGGCGGGAATTTTGATGCCCGGCATGAATCCATTCGTTACAGATCCTTATACGGCTTGGATGAATTATAAAGGGCAAGCGGTCATCACCAGCGGCAAAGGGATCAGTCAATCACCCGCTGCAGCCGGGAACGCCTCATCGGGGTACGGACGTGATGATTCGCAAATAGGCGGAGGATTTAATTATGATTATTCTCCCGTCATGACCGTTGCATCGGATTACAAATCTTATTGGCGTGGAGAGACGAAGTCTTTCTATAACGGGAAGGGATGGGAGCTAAGTGAGGTTGAGAAAGCGACGGACATCACCCCCGTATCCAGAAATGTGCTGCTGCCAAAGGTGCCGGAAATAAATAAAACATTATTGAAAACAAGAGAGGTTACTCAAACCTTTACGATGACGAATGACAAACAAAGCTATGCTGTTTTATTTGCGGCCTACTCCGCTGATAAATTGCTCACATTGGGTGATGGCAGCGATGTAAAAGAAGGTGCTTCCACAGCTGTTTTATGGTTGTCGCAGCAGGAAGAGTTAAGGTGGCCGGAACTAGCTGGGAAATTGAAGGATTTGCCCGACATAGGGAAACACCCGAAAACTTACTCTATAGTATCGCAAATGCCAATCATTGACCCTGAAGGACTGCGTACCGCTCCCGCAAAGCTTGTAAAACCGGAACTGTGGCTGGATTATTTACAGCTTCCTGAAGGATTGCCCGGTCGGGTGAAGCAGCTTGCCGGGGAAATTACGCTTAATGCGTTAAATCCGTATGACAAAGTGAAGAAAATAGAAGAATATTTGAAAGCCAATTATAAATATACCAATAAACCAGACCACAGCCAGGTACAAAGTGCGGATTTTGTAGACAGTTTCTTATTCGAGATGATGGAAGGCTATTGTGATTATTACTCTACGGCCATGACTGTACTGACCCGAACGATCGGAATTCCGGCACGTTGGGTTAAGGGGTTCTCCTCGGGACAAAGCTTTGATGATGAGGTTATGAGTAATGTGCCGGATTTCATCAAGGATGGAATTTTCGTAGAATCGGGTTCTTTTACCGTACGTAATTCCAATGCCCATTCCTGGGTGGAAGTCTATTTTGAAGGATATGGGTGGATCCCGTTTGAGCCTACGGCCGGTTTTACCATGCCGGTTACCGCAGAGGAAAAGGAAATTGCCCCGGAAACAGCCGATAACGAAGCCGCAGCAGGGGTGAACCCCCAAAAAAGCAGCCCGTGGTTGAGCAATACGATCATGGCTTCTATTTATCTTGTTATTGCGGGTGCAGCCGGTTTTCTGGTCTGGAAATTTAACTTGCTTCGATTTACGGGCACTTGGCGTGCCAATCGCCGTGAGATTAACCTGAATCAACAAGTGGTGGCAGAATTCGAAAGACTGCTGCGGTTTTCCAAGCGCAAGGGATATTTCAGGAATGATTATGAAACTGTACGGGAGACTGTAAAGCGGTGGATTGAGAATAAACGTTGGATGCAAAAAGATTTCGAAATGCTTCTGGGCATTTTTGAAAGGGCCAAATACAGCAGCATGAACATTACCGATGAGGAAGCAGCCAAAGCATCAAGAATCGTAAAGAAGCTTCGTGAACAAATGTGATATCGGGCTGCTCCATAATGGAGCGGCTTTTTTTGCTTCTAAAAGGTTAACTATGATATAGTTTACAGAAGAAAACTTATGGGGTGACAAGGGCTTTGCTGAAAAAATTAGTTCCGGACGAATATGTGAAATCCATTTACGATATAGACATCAACGCTTTGAAGAGCAGGGGATTTAAAGGGATTATTACTGACTTGGATAATACGCTTGTCGGGGCTAAGGAACCCTATGCTACTCCGCAATTGTTGGATTGGTTAACGAATTTGAAGAATATGGGCTTTCAAGTGGTCATTGTTTCGAACAATAACAGGCTCAGGGTATCCCGATTCGCCGAGCCTTTGATTCTGCCCTATATACATAAAGCGATGAAACCTATTAACAAGGCCTTTCACAAGGCATTGGGCATGATGAAGTTGACCCCCGCAGACACAGTTGTGATTGGGGACCAGATGCTCACGGATGTATTAGGAGGAAATCGAATGGGTCTTTACACCATTCTGGTTTCACCGGTTTCCCTAAATGACGAAAGTTTCTTTACTAAGATCAATCGGCGCGTAGAGAAGATTGTCTTAGCCGGATGGCGGAAGAAGGGCGGGGTCCCATGGGAGGAAAGAAAGTAATGCCAGCAGAAGAAGAAGGAAAACTTACAGGGATTTTGGGCACGCGTCAGGCAGACTCTGCGGTGTTACTGGCATGCGCCGGCTGCGGCGTTAAACTGCAGACCGGGGATGCCAGCCGGTTGGGTTATGCTCCCGAACAAGCGTTGCAGCGGGAACCGGCTATATGCCAACGTTGTTTTCGGATAAAAAACTATAATGAAATCTCCACTTCGACTCATCAATTGGATGACTTTATAAAGATCGTCAGCCACGTAGGGGAAACCAACAGCCTTGTGATCAATATTGTTGATATCTTTGATTTTGAAGGCAGTATGATCAGCGGGCTGACCCGAATTATCGGCAACAATCCCATCATCCTTGTAGTGAATAAGCTGGATTTGCTGCCGAAGGTAACAAACCCGGGCAAACTCGTGAACTGGATCCGTAAACAGGCCAAGGAGCATGGATTAAAGGTAGAAGAAGTGATTCTATGCAGCGCCCAGAAGAACATTGGCTTTGACAAGGTCCTTGCTGCCTTGGAGCAGCATAGAAAGGGCAGGGATATCTACGTTGTCGGTGCCACCAATGTCGGCAAATCCACCTTAATCAACCGGTTGATTCGCGACTATAGTGATTTGGATGCCGAATTGACCACATCCCGATACCCCGGAACTACATTGGATTTGGTCAGGATTCCATTGGATGACGGTAAACAGATTGTGGACACCCCGGGAATTGTCTATTCATCAAGGTTGACCGAAGTTGTGGAGAAGAAAGATTTGCCGGCCCTTATGCCGGAGAAACCCATCAAACCGATGGTGTTCCAGTTAAATGAGGGGCAAACCTTGTTTTTTGGCGCTTTGGCCCGGTTTGACTTTGTTCAGGGTGAACGGCAATCCTTTACATGCTTTGTGTCCAATTCCATCAAGATCCACCGTACTAAGCTTGAGCGGGCGGATGAGGTTTATGCCGAGCATAAAGGGGAAATGCTGACCCCCCCGGCTAAAGAAAACTTAGACAAGCTGCCTCCTCTTAGCAAACATTCGCTGCGCATCCCAAAGGGCGGCCAGAAAGATGTATTTATATCCGGGCTGGGCTGGATTAAAGTCAACAGTGTTGCAGGCGCCATGGTAGACGTCCATGCACCTAAGGGAATCAAGGTTATTGTGCGGGATTCATTGATTTAAGCGCCTTTTTGGACCGTATTCTTTAGATCCAAATCGATTTTTCGAGATAAGGTTCATAAAAACCCCTATGTTAAAAAAATAACCCTGTTTGAGAAGCATTCCCGAAGCTTAAGCGCCCTTGTGAACCTTATTACACGAATTCTTATTATCTATTTCGAGATAAGA
>DASWUO010000176.1:0-2057 GCA_036401615.1 Bacilli bacterium
TGCTTTTTTCAATTTTCAACTGCACTTTGTCCACCACATCATCGGCTTCCGTACCCAAGATATCGATTAATGTAATTTCATTCCCTTCCTTATCCGTACCTATCGGGTCGTGCAGAGAAACATCTTTACGGGTCTTTTTCAACGAACGCAAATGCATGAGGATTTCGTTTTCAATACAACGCGCGGCAAAAGTAGCCAGCTTCGTTCCTTTGTCCGGGGAGAAGCTTTCAATTGCTTTAATTAATCCGATAGTCCCGATAGAAATGAGATCTTCCTGGTCTTCGCCGGTATTATCGAATTTTTTGACAATATGGGCAACCAAACGTAAATTGTGTTCCACCAGAAGATTGCGCGATACTTGATTACCTTCGGCCATGCGGCGCAAATGCTTCATTTCTTCAACTTCGGATAGCGGCTGCGGGAATGCATTATTCTTGACATAGGAGACTAAAAGCATGAACTGTTTGATAAACAATGCAACTGCAGTAAATAAACCAGGCATGGCCGGCCACCTCCTGAGTATGTACCAACGCAAGCTTATCAGTAAGCGCTGCGAAGAGATTCATACATTCTATGTGGGTAAACGCCTAGCCGTGCCTGTACGGAGGAAATAAACCTTTTTGACTAGAGACTAAACAAATCTAGTTCTTTATCACTATACTCAGATTCTTGGATAATAAGAGTTTCGCCCTATATTTAATCATCTTCCCGCTAAGTATAATAGAATGGTGGAAAGATATAGGCTTCGCAGCCAAGTTGCCAGGCAGCTTGGTTATTAATCGGTTAAGGAGGATCCCTTTCGTGAAAATTGGCGAACTTCTGATCATGAATGGTCTCATTACTCAAGATCAGCTTCAGCATGCGCTTAAACAACAAATACACAGCGGCAAGAAGTTAGGAGAACTGCTGCTGGGTAACGGGAACATCACGGAACGCCAGCTGCTGGAAGTGCTTGAATTCCAACTGGGCATCCCGGCTGTTCACTTGAATGAAGTAACCTTGGATAAGAAAACCGTCCATCTGATCCATGAATCGACTGCACGAAAATTCAACATGATTCCCATGGAAGAAAAGGAAGGAAAAATCAAGATCGCCATGCTGGATCCTCTCCATCACGAAGCCATCCAACAAATTCAATTGGCAACGGGACTGATCGTTCTGCCTTTTATATCCTCCCGAAGTGAAATAGACCAAGCCATCATCCAGCATTACGGGGTTTCCGACTCAACTGAAGAGGTTAACCAAATCATACAGGCTGCGGCGGAGCAAAAGGCCAAGGACATTCATCTGATCCCTGGTGTTGAAGAAGCCGTGGTTAAATTTCTGATTGGGAACAACTTAGTTAAACACAAATCTATTCCAAAGGATCATCATGAAGCCTTAATCAACCGAATCAAGATGATGTTTAATCTTTTTGCAGAGCAACACAAGCTGCCCCAAGAAGGCCGATTATCATGGCAGAAGGAATCTAAGCAATTGGACCTCCGTCTCGCTACACTGCCTACTGTTAATGGTGAACATATCTTAATAAGACTATTTAACCCCTTGGATAAAATAATGAAAATGACTGAACTTGGACTTAGTGACAGCAATCATCAAGCCATCGAAAAACTGTTTCATCAGCAGGCAGGTTTGATTCTGGTTTCAGGACCGTCATTCAGCGGAAAATCTTCTACCCTGCATTCCATTCTCCAGGAACTAAACAAGGATAATCTGAACATCATCAGTATTGAAGATCCGGTAGAGCGCCGGTTGAGCGGTGTATCACAGGTAGAGGTGAATAAGCGAATCGGTTATTCTTATTCAAGCGCCTTGCAATCCGCTTTGTACCATGATCCCAACATCATTATGCTTGACGATTTAAGCGATAAAGAAACAGCTGATATGGTTGTAAGGGCTTCCTTGGCAGATTGTCTTCTGGTTTGTGGAAGCCCCGGCAGAAACGCTGTACTAACGATCGGCCGACTAATAGAAATAGGTTTAGATCCCCATCTGATTGCAGCCTCGCTCTCCGGTGTCTTATCTCAGCGTTTAATTCGCAAAGTTTGCGTACAATG
>DASWUO010000177.1:0-1799 GCA_036401615.1 Bacilli bacterium
CAAGTTCCTATAGCCATCCTATTGATTTTCGCCCTGGTTAGTTACGGACTGGTTAGATTTTTGCGCAAATCCGTGATTTCTCCCATCTCCCAACTAGAGAAAACGGTTCATCAAATCGGTGAAGGAGAGTATGTGTTTCTACCGGATCTTTCCCGTGAAGACGAAATTGGCAGCCTTCAGCGCGGCATCAATGAGATGATTCAGGAATTATGGCAGAGGCATATTAAGCTTGATGCTACAAATCAAGAATTAATGGATCAGCGCAATGAGTTGGAGGCACAGAATGAAGAAATTATTTCACAGCAGGAAGAACAATTGGCTACTGTAGAGAAACTGATAGCCCGGGATGAAGAGCTTACCGTTCAAGCGGGTATGCTGGAAGATTTAAATATCGAACTTTCTTCAGAAAAACGGATGCTTCAGGAACAAGGAGAATTAATTCAGCGTATCATCTCTTCCGTTCATGAAGGAATCATGATGTGCAATGCCAAAGGGGAAATCTTGTTTGTTAATCAGAGAATGCAGGATTTCTTTGGGTATGGGGATTTTGTTGGAGGGTCTGTCAATGATTTTTTTCATTTTTTACAGCATAAGGCTTTAAACAAATCCACGCTGGTAACAACCCACATAACTGATGTTTTACAAGGGATTAAAGAAGTATTTCAGGATAAATTTGATTATGGGGACCAAGATGGAAAATCGACTTTTTACGATCTTTATGTAAGTTCAATTGGTGATCGGGAAGCGGGCGGCAGAGGGTTTTTGTTTGTTTTCCGGGATCGCTCTGAGGAAGAAAAAACGGACGAAATGAAGAATGAATTTGTTAGTATTGTTTCCCATGAGTTAAGAACCCCCCTTGCCAGCATATTAGGGTTTATGGAAATTATGCTGCATCGTGAAATACCTAAGGAGAAACAGCAAAAATATATAGAGACCATCTATAAAGAAGCGCAGCGCCTTTCTAATCTGATTAACGATTTTCTTGATTTGCGCCGCATGGAATCCGGTATTCAAGTGTATCAATTCACCCCACTAAATATTGTGGATATTGTAAAAGAAGTAGCGGAGCAATGGCGGGGTCAAGCTCATCGGATTGATCTCCATGGCCAGGGGGAAGCTCATTATGTAAATGCAGACCGTGACCGTCTTACGCAAGTGATACATAACCTTATAAGCAACGCGATAAAATACTCGCCCTTATCCGATAAAGTTGATGTTTTTTTTCGCAAGGATAATGGAAAGATCATCGTGGATATTCAAGACTATGGCTTGGGCATCCCGGAAGAAGCCAAGGACAAATTATTCAGTAAATTTTACCGTGTAGATAACTCCGATCGACGGCAAATTGGGGGAACAGGATTAGGTTTATCTATTGTGAAAGGGATTATTGAAGCCCATCACGGTTCATTCTCGTTTACTTCTGAATTTGGTGTCGGGAGTACTTTCTCTATCCAGTTGGATCAGCATCAAATATTAACCATGAACGATAAGATTGTTATTTTGGAAGATGATGAAATTCTCTCCAGTATGGTAACTGTAGCTTTAGAAAGTTTAAACTTGCCTGTAGTTCATATGCGCAATGCAGAAGAAGCTATTTTCTCCCTGAAAAATTTAGATGGCCGACCCCCGCTGCTATGTATTGTGGATATTCAATTGGCCGGCAACCTCAGTGGGTGGGATTTTATCAATGAGATGGTCCGGCATCCCCTGTGCCTCTATACCCCTATTATTGTCTCAACGGTTTTGGAGCAGCCGCAAAATTATCATGAAAAGGCAACAGAGCGTTTTCTAAAAAAGCC
>DASWUO010000178.1:0-9518 GCA_036401615.1 Bacilli bacterium
AAGAGATCACAACCGGCAAAAAGTAAGCCGTTCTGAAGAGGCCAACACCTATAAATTTACCGCGAATAAGAAGGGCTAACCCAAGCGCAATCACTGTTTGTATCGGGATGACGATAATAGCAAAATAAAACGAATGCCAAATGCTGTATAAAAAGCTTTTATCCTTCAACAGATCGATATAATTTTCAATCCCGATATAAGTGGTGTTCTTTCCGATTAATTGATAGCTATTGAAACTAAGGAATAAGGCACGAATCATTGGATAAAAAACAAATACGACAAGCAGAAAAAACGATGGGATAATAAACCATAACGCTGCATTCGCCTCCTGCTTATGGTAGGAGAAAATCTTTGGTTTCCCTGTTGCACCCACAAAGCTCCACTCCTTTCCCTCTTAAATCAACAAAAGAGAGTAAGTAGGATCCTACTCTCCTTTGCCAGAAATGGTTTTTAAAATATCAGAAAGTTTACTTAATATCTTTAATGCCTTTTTCTATTTTATCAACGGCGCTTTTTAATGATTCATCAACATTCTTGCCACCCAATCCAACCTCTTCAAAAAGCTGGCGCACTGCTGTACTCACTGCAGGATAAGCTGCAGTCACCGGACGCGGATGAGCAAATTTAGCAGACTGTTCTACAAAGATGTTCATCGGATATTCACCTAATTCTGGAAATGCGGAAGCTGTCGATAAACGGGCTGGAAGGTTTTTCGTATCCTTGTACCACTGCTTAGACCCTTCAATCCCCGTAATCCAGTTCAGAAACAGCCATGCCTCTTTAGGATGCTTGGAGGCCGCTGTAATCGCCATATTCCAACTGCCATTCGGCGTTACTTGTTTTGCCCCTTTCCAAAGCGGAGCTATGTCGAAATCTACACCAAGCTTAAAGTTCGGAAAATTCGCTGCCATACCGCCTAAACTCCACGGTCCATCAATATGAATAGCAACTTTTCCATTAGGGAACGCATCAGGCGGCAGTTCTTTCGGTGCTACTTTTTCAATATTGTACAATGAACCAAAAAACTCTAATGCCTTCTTGGCTTCCGGAGAATCCAAATATCCTTTCGAAGTAGAGCCGTCTGGGCTTAGAATTTCAGCACCCGCCTGCCAGAGGAAGGTCATATCGGCGTAGGGGACTCCTTCATGTCCGGCAAATCCCCATGGATTCGGATTCCAACCATACACGCCGTTTGCAGGGTCGTTCAGCTTCTTCGCAGCATCAAGTACTTGTTCCCAAGTCCATGCTTCATTTGGATCTTTAGACGGCGGGGTAATTCCTTTAGCCTCGAACATTTTTTTATTATAGAACATTGCTAGACTGGAATCATTATTAGGGGCGGCATACATTTTACCGTTGTAGGTCAAGCTTTCAATAACAGGAGGAGCAATATCATCCTTGTTCCCGTCCATTGCCATAAAATCGTCGAGCGGTAAAACGGCGCCGTGGTGTGCATAAGAAGCTAAAGTCGGACCGTCCAACGCCATAATATCCGGCGGGGTATTCGCGGCTAATGAGGTGCGAATTTTTGTTTCATATTGATCACCTGGAATTAGTTCCATTTTCACCTTGATGTGCGGGTACTTTTCCTCGAAAGAGGCAATCATTGTTTTTATTGAATTCGCTTCAACATCATAGTCATGCCTCCAAAAGGTAATCTCTACTTGTTCTTGGGGCTCGGCTTCCTCCGTTGCTTGTGGCGTGTCTGTTGGTTCTTCATCATTTTTTGCTGCACAACCTGCAAATAATGCTGCAATAAACACCATGACCAATAAGCTTATTAACGATCTTTTTACTTTCTTCATTTGTTGCTTCCCCTTCCTTTTCCACTGGTAGTAAAATACTTACAAAACAATCATACTTCCCTATTAACACTTTATGAATTCAATATTTTCGGAAATTTGCATATAAGATTTTCGGAAAAGTTAATTGGAACATAGATAATTACCGTGTTTACAAAAGTAAAAACGCAAAAAATAAACATAAAATAGCCTTAAAGGTTTTTATGTTTATTTACTGATCTAGTTGATGAAATTTTTTTATATAAGAAGATTAGTAGTTAAAGCATTTATCGAAATCTTTTTTGTCAAAATCCAAAATATCCGGCAAAGGAAGTCTCTTCATTACAGGCCATATAAGCGGATGATCCTTGTGAGGCTCCGTCTGATACCAATAGGCGGTGCTCGAATAATCGTCACTGCGCTGGTTGTTGTGGCCATGCTCGATCGTGACTTTAATTGAAGTCTCGAACATCACCGGATCTTCGATATGAAAACGGTACGCTGATATTTTGCCGGCCCAATTCGGGTCTCCACCCAGCACAATACCGTGATTGGGGGAGTTGTACGGCTGCTGGGGACACCAGGCTGTGTTGAAATAGTCCTCCATCCCCGTACCGTGCAAGGAAGGCGGCCATGATTCCCCATCGATGAAAATCATATCGTCCCCTTCGCCGTACCAGTTCCATTCCCGGGTCATCCGCAAGTTGTGAATATTTAGATTACAGCCTACATAATGCCCCTTGCCTGCAGCGTCGAGCAGGACATAATTGTTCTCTCCTGTCACATTCTTCCCGCCAAATTGGTAAAGAGTATTGGAAAGACTGCCGTCCTCCACGCCTTTGGTTAACTCTCTGTGCCAGATAGCATGAAAACGCAGCTCACTGTCAATGGGTTCATCGTACAATTCATAATCTAGGTAGAAATAAAGCTTGATCGGCTTCGTCGCTTCGCTTTCCACTTCGAACCGCGCACTCCGGCCAAAGGGCATGGCAAAAAAACAGTTTAAAGCTCTGCCATCTTGAGGACTCATGGCTAATGGACCTGATGTAAAGTTTCTTGTTAAGCCATGGCCCATTCCAAAAAAATCACCGATCGGCGCTTGCACACTCGGATTCGTCTCTCCATCCCAATACATGCGAATCACTATTTTGCGATGAAGGAACTCCTCTAAACTGTCATCCATGGGAGCCATAGTCATCCAAATGTGTGTGATACAGCCGGATCCTGTAATATGACCGATATCCAGTTTGTCCCCTGGATTTACTTTTAGATAATCCCTGTTGCCGCCTGTCGGATCGTAGCTGGATACCCGTTTTCTTTTACCTTTGCGCAATTTGTATAAATCCCTTAAAGATGTGCCGAGCATACCTTTATCCTCCCGATCTGAAAGATTACCTTATTTTATTTGATACCTGTCATCTTGATGCCGGTAACCAGGTACTTCTGCATGAAGAAAAATAACAGAAAGGTAGGGATGCTTGCCACAACGGCTGCCGCCAGGACTTCGTTCCATGGCGTTGTATAACCGCTCCCGACCATCTGGGCCAGAGCCACTTGAACCACCCACAGCTCTTCCTTTTGCAGGATAATCGAAGGCCATAAATAGGAATTGTAATTGGCAAGAAAGAAGCCTATGGTGAGCGGTACAACCATCGGCATGGAGAGAGGCAGCACAATTCGGAAGAAAGTACCGGCTATCGTATACCCTTCAATACTGGCCGCTTCCTCCAGCTCCTTCGGAAAGCTTTGATAAAATTGGCGGAACAAGAAGATGCCGTACGCATTAAATATGGAAGGCACGATTAATCCCCAAAGGCTGTTGGCCAATCCTATCTCTTTCGTAATCATAAACAGCGGAATCATGATGACCGAGAACGGGACCATGAGCGTGCTCAGCATCCAGGAGAAAATAGCCGACTTGCCGGGAAAATCAAGCCTTGCCAGCGCAAAGCCGGCCATCGCATGAAACAGTAAGGCTGCTACAGTTACTACAGTGGATACGAGCACAGAATTCCAAACCGAACGTAAAAACTTGCCTTGAAAGACTGCCGTGAAATTTTCTAACGTCATCACTGATGGCCATAAGTTCGCTTCAAACACTTCACTTGGTAAACGAAGCGAAGCCATAACCAGGAGGTATATGGGAAATATCATCACGATGCCAAAAATAGCCACAATCGTTAATAGGGGAATGTTCATTTTGTTCGTTTCCGATGCCATTAGGATAACCCCCTATTCCTTGCCTGAAAATAATTTCAACTGCGTTATCGACAAGACAAAAATAATTAAGAAGAGTGTAGTTGCTAAAGCCGATGTATACCCCATATTCAAAAGCTGGAAGCCTTGTTTATATAAGTACAATACACTGACCTCTGTTGAATTGGCCGGGCCTCCGCCCGTCATCACCTTGATTTGGTCGAACACCTGAAAGGAGCCGATGGTCGTTACAATTAAGATAAAGATACTTATGCTTCGCAGCAATGGAAAGGTAATGTATTGAAACGCTTCACGGCTGGTGGCTCCATCCATTCGTGCGGCTTCATAATAGTCAGGGGGAATGTCTTTAATGCTGGCTAGAAAGATGGTCATATTGTAGCCTAGATTAATCCAAATCAATACCATAACTATCGTTGGCAGCGCTTGAGCCGTAGAAGCCAGAAAAGGTTGGGCCTCTACCCCGATCCATCCGAGGATTTTGTTTGCAAACCCGCCCCGCGGATCAAGCAAAAACATCCAGATGACTGCTGAAATGACAGAAGTTATGGCAAAAGGCATGAGATAAAAGGTGCGAATCGTGCCGACCCACATCCCTTTTAAGTTGGAGAGAAGAACCGCAAACAGTAACGAAGAAATAAAAAGCAGGGGAACGTAGATGAGGGCAAAGACAAAAGTCCTCTGCAATGATTTCCACCAATCCGAATCCTTAAGCATTTGTGCATAATTATCCAGGCCTATAAAGACTTTCGGACTCAGTAAATTCCAATCAAATAGACTGATATATAAGGCATACACAATCGGAACGAATACAAATAACGTCAATCCGGCCACATCGGGCAGCAAAAATGTGTAGGCCGTTAGCCATTCATTGTATTTACGGCGCTTGTTGCGTATCATCTTGCTGTCCTCCTAATGTGGGATTTACACCCTCACTTGAATTAAAGAGAAATATCCCAGACTGTTGAGAACGTCGTTTGATCGGATTACGAATGAAAAGTGGCCTGCCTTACCTCAAACATCTTGTTTTAAGTTCCTTGATCTATAAGGGATTTATAAGTAGGAACTTAAAGCCAAAACTCGCGGCAAACCATCTTTTCATTCTCCATCACTCCCAAATCGACTTTCTCAACTGTCGGGGGCTTTAAATTTTACTTACTAAGGAATTCTGTGATTTTCGCGTCAGCTTCTTTCGCTGCATCAGCGCCGCTCATTTTATTAAACATCACCTTCTGCATAGCATCTCCAACGATATCGAGGATTTCCGAAGGGTAACGCGGCTCGGGAATAGCTGAATCGTAGATTTCTTCTGTAAATACTTTACGAAGCCCTTTACTGTAAATATCCTTGCCTGCTTCTACAACTGATTTTCTTGGGGAGTAAGCGAACTTGATCTCTGTACCCCATTTAACTGCGTGGGAAACATCTTTGCTGCCGAAAGCCCACATGATAAACTTGGCTGCTTCATCAACATGATTGCCATGGGCATTAGCCGCCAATTTCCATCCGCCGGCATCGGTCGCCGCTTTTCCTCCTGCAGGAATCGGCAATGGAGCCAAGCCAATCGGAACATCGCCAAATTGTGATTCCACTGTATTGATTGCCCAGGTGCCGATAATTTGCATGGCCGCTGTTTTATTGCCCAAGTTAGCAATATCCCATGGTCCAAGCTGCAGTTTAGCCGGAGCGGATCCATCCTTGAAGAACGCGCCCCAAGCTTCCAAGGCTTGAGCGGCTTCTGGAGAATTGAAGGTAGACTTTGTACCTTCTTCGTTTAATACGCTTCCGCCCAGCTGCCATAAGAAAGGATACCAAATGAAGTTGAAGTAAGGACCTTTGTCAGGCGGGATTACGAGTCCGGCCACTTTATCCGTGGTTAACTTCTTTGCTGCTGCACGAAGCTCATCCCAAGTTTTAGGAACCTCGACATTGGCATTTGCCAGCATCTCTTTGTTGTAATACAATCCGAGGATTTCCAGCTCGAACGGCATAGCCATGATTTTACCTTCATAAGTTACGGCATCTATTGCTGCCGGAAGGAAGTCCTCTATCACCCCTTCTTCGAAATAGGGAGCCAAATCCAGCATCGTTCCGGACTTGGCAAATTTAACGAAATCCCCCGGGCTGATAAAGAATAGATCCGGACCGGAACCGGTCGCAAAAGCCGTAGGCAGTTTAGTAGTCGTGTAGTCGTTCTGGGCTGAAGTGGAGATTGTAATTTCTACATTCTCATGGGTCGCATTATATTCCTTGACAAGGTCTTCGAAAAACTTTAATTCTGCATCCGAGTGAAAGTCCCAAAAAGCAAGCTTTACTTTTTCTTTCGGGGCATCGTTTTCTTTCGGAGCCGCGTTCGCTGCTTTTGGCGTTTCTTGTGCTTTTGGCGTTTCGTTGTTAGCGCTGTTGCCGCAAGCCGATTGGATCAGCAGCAGCAGGATGAACCCCATCATCATCATTGGTCTAAATTTTCTCATTTTTTTAACTCCTCTCTGTTGATACACAAAGTATAGAATGCAGGAAGGAGTTGATGTAATGGGAAATATTTAAGGATGGTGGATTATTTTCCTGTGATATAGGCATTTAATTGATTATTTACCCTCCTTACGGCATCCTCTGCAGAAACGGAACGAAACAAAATATCTTGAATGGAATCGTTGAAGATTTGGCTGACTTCACCGGGGAGTCGAGGCTCAGACCGTTCTGTGCCATAGATCTGATCTGTAAAAACGGAGCGCAGCCCTTTTTTGTAAAAATCCTTGCCTTCAAGCATAACCGACTTGCGGGGAGAATAAGCAAACTTGACTTCACTGACCCATTTCAGTGCATTGGCCGTATCCTCAGCGAAAGCCCACATCACGAATTTGCCCGCTTCGTCCACATGCTTGCTGTTGCGATTGACAGCAATTTTCCAACCTCCGGCGATATTGGCCGGTTTGCCTCCGTCAGGGATGGGCAGCGGAACAACATGGATTGGAACACGGCTGTAAATCTGCTCAATGGCGCTGATATTCCATGTGCCGCTAACCTGCATCGCGGTTTCCCCGCTGGCAAGAATCCCAATGTCATTCGTAGGTCTGGAAGGAGATAAGTTAAGCAGTTTTTCATCCCGCATTTGCTTGAAAAAATCGTACATTTTCACAGATTCCGGTTGAAGAAGCCCTGAACTTCCGTCCATTTGCGAGAATAAATCGGCGCCGGTCTGCCATAGAAAAGGGAGCCATGTAAAGGTTTGATAAACGCTGTCAAATGTTTCAACGGTCAAGCCTGAAACCGATTCCGTTCGTAATTTCCGGGCGGCATTCATCATTTCGTCCCACGTTTTTGGCGCCTCTAACCCCTGCTCTTGAAACATGTGCTCATTGTAATACAAACCAAGCAATTCAACTTCAAACGGCACGGCATAAATCTCATCCCCTGACGTTACGCTGGCCAGAGAATTCTCGCTGAAATCGTTTTTTATAGTTGGAGTAAAAAGACTTGTCAGAGGCTGCACGATCTGCGCATCGATAAATTTACTAATATTCCCGGATGACACGAGAAAGATATCGGGGCCTTGTCCTGAGGCGAAAGCAGAGATCAAGCGCGTTCCATGAAAATAATCGTCTGAAGGAACGTAATCAATTTTGATATCCACCTCGGGATGGAGGTCTCGATACTGCTCCGCAAGGTCTCTCATAAATTCCATCTCTTTGGCCTGATGAAACGTCCAGAAGCGAAGCTGAATAATATTGCTGTTGGTCTCCTCACGTTCCAATGGTTGGGTCAATTCGTCTATTAGCGGTCCTGTGTCATTTGAAATGGGTTCGGAGGACTTACAACCAGTCAATAAAACAAGCAAAAGAAAGAGAATCCTTAACATTAATCCACCTTCTTCTGAAAAAAGAATTGTCTGTATTCCGCCGGGGAAATGTTGTGAAGCCGTTTAAATACTCTGGAGAAATATTTTACATCTTGATATCCTACCATTTCGGCAATTTGATAAAGCTTCAGATCTTCATAAGTCATGAGCTTTCTTGATTTCTCCATGCGGATCCGGGTCAAGTATTCCACAAAAGTAGTTCCTGTTTCCTGCCTGAAAAAAGTGCAAAAATACCCTGTGCTCATCTGCGCGATTTGCGCCGCCTCATCGAGGGAAATATCCTTCATGTAATTGCTGTGAATATGGTCCAAAACAGGTTCCAACGTCTGGTTGTTTTTATGATTTTTCAACCATTGAAACGACTTCACGGAAGATCGGATCAATTCTTCCAAACCTGCCCTAAGCTGCGGGGCGGATGTACCGGTTTCCATAAAACCTAGGGAATGGCTTAAGCCGCGCATGACAAGATCGCTTATCTTGTATTCATACAACACATGTAAGACGGCAGCGGCGAGCTGCAGGTTAAACCGCCGAAAAAAACGAAACGTCATGGAATGGGCGGTTGTGACGTGATCGATAAATTGGTTTAAGATCTCCAAAGCCTGTTCTTCTTGCCCGTTCATAACGGCACTCACAAGGGACTGTTCCAGCGCAAGGGGATACCCGCTTGAAAGCAGTTCCTCCACACGAAATTGCGAGTAAAGAGATACACTTCCGAAGCCGTGAATCCATTTATTCTGCACCGCTTCTTGTCCTTGTTTCAGCGCCAGCGGCGTATCCTTCAAGGTCGTATGGGCATCGCTGATCCCGATCGATACTGTAAACTTTAACCACTGCTTTACAGCATTGATGATTCTGGAAGAGATGTCTTCTTTATCAGGGTTGCGGTCTATATAGAAATAGGCAAGCTGGGCCCCGTGCTGGAACATAAAACCGCATTCCAAGTCATCCTGCAGCTCGGCTGCAATGTCCCCGACGATATTCCGGACAGCGAAAGAAATGAGCTGCCGGTCTCCCCACCTGTCTTTCGTCATCATATCATCCATATCATCTATTTCGATAATCATCAACCGAAAGGCCTCTTTGATTGGATAAAGCTCCTCCAACCGTTTGGAAGGCTCTGCCGCTATCGGCTCTTCCAGGAGCCATTCCTTCCACAAAGCGGAGCAATCGAGCATCGGCTCAGGATGCTGCTTGGTTTCCCGCCGGGTTTGGATCGATTGCTTGATCCGGTTAAGCAAATCCTTTATTTCTTGCGGCTTTATCGGCTTCAGAAGATAGTCGTAAGCTCCATATTTAATGGCCGTTTGAGCGTATTCGAAAAAACCATATCCGCTAAGAATAACAACATACACAGGATACCCGCGCAATTGATTGAGCAAATCGAGTCCGTTCATTTTCGGCATACGAATGTCAGTGATCACAAGATCAGGGGTAAGATTCTTCACCATCTCGATTCCCTCAAGCCCATTCTTCGCCTCTCCAATAACCTTCCATTCCGAATCAAGTTCGTGAATCAATTGACTTAATCCTTTTCTTACTTTCGGCTCATCATCTATGACCAGGACCTTGTACATATAAACCCCCTATGATTTGATAACCGGTACAACGATGGCAACCTCTGTGCCCGCACCCGGAGAGGAAAGAATCGACACCCCATATCC
>DASWUO010000179.1:0-2247 GCA_036401615.1 Bacilli bacterium
CACTTCCCTAGCTAACTCCATGTAAACTTCAGCCCCTTTAGATTTTGGATCGTATGTTATGATTGACTGTCCATGGCTTGGTGCTTCACTTAATCTAACATTCCTCGGAATAATCGTTTGATAAACTTTTTGCTGGAAGTACTTTTTAACTTCTTCTATGACTTGAATTCCTAAATTTGTCCTGGCGTCAAACATAGTAAGCAGTACGCCTTCAATCTGTAAGGATGTGTTTAAATGCTTTTGCACTAAACGAACCGTGTTTAATAATTGGCTTAGTCCCTCCAGGGCATAATACTCGCATTGAATTGGAATGATGACAGAATCAGCAGCAGTTAATGAGTTCACTGTAAGGATACCTAAGGATGGCGGGCAATCTATAAGAATATAATCAAACATATGCTTTATTAAATGTAATGATTTCTTTAACCTGACTTCCCGGGATATGGTCGGGACCAATTCAATTTCTGCACCAGCCAATTGGATTGTCGCTGGAATAATTCTTAAATTCGGAATATTCGTATCGACAATAGCATCTTTAGGATGTATATCATTAATAATGACATCATAGATACAATACACTACATCTGCTTTATTGATTCCAATTCCGCTTGTTGTATTTCCTTGCGGATCTATATCCACCAGAAGCACTTTTTTTCCTAAAGTAGCTAATGATGCTCCCAGATTAACGGATGTAGTAGTTTTTCCTACACCGCCTTTTTGATTAGTAATTGCTATGATCCTGGACAATGATTTTCACCTCAGCTGATTATTAACTACAATGAATATGAATGTTAAGTTTAACACACTTTAATTCTTATTGCTGTTTAGGTATCTTGATAATAATTTCATAGTGGCCTTCATGATCATTTTCATCAGTTGAGATGGTTAAGCCCGAGCCCTTAACCATCTCAACTGATTGTCTTATCGTATTAAGTGCCAAACGAATATCCTTCGAGAAAGATATTCTTTTCTTTTTCTTTATTTTCTGGTCTTCTTTATAGAAATTCACTCTTAGTTCTGTTTGTTTTACATTTAGTTCTTTGCTGATGATATCTTCTAAAACCTTCAATTGCAGTTCTTCACTTTCTAAGGAAAGAAGTGCTCTTGCATGTCTTTCAGTTATAGATTTATTCATTAATGCCTCTTTAATAGGCTCAATCAATTGCAGTAATCTTATCTTGTTGGCAATTGTTGACTGGTTCTTGCCTAACCGCTGAGCTAAACTTTCCTGGGTTAATCCATGCAAGACCATTAGTTGATGATACGCCGCTGCTTCCTCTATTGAAGTTAAATTCTCACGCTGCAGGTTTTCAATCAACGCTATGGAGGCTGTTTGTGAATCGTTAAAATCACGAATAATCGCTGGAATGGTTTCAAGCCCTAATTTCTTTACTGCTCTCCATCTTCTTTCACCGGCAATAATTTCATAACCTTCATTTCTTGCCCTAAGCACAATCGGTTGAATAATACCATGCGTTTTAATCGTTTGACAAAGTTCGTCAATCTTCTCATCATCGAAAATCGATCTTGGCTGGTAAGGACTGGATACGATTTGCTGGACTGGAATGTTCTTGACCTCATCCACTTTTTCCGAAAATCCGAATATTTTTGAAATTTGTTCTTTCATTAAACCAAGATCACCCGATTCTCTTAAGCATAAAATATTTTGTGCAACTACAATTATTCTCTATAAATAGACAAAATCCTGCTTCTATAATTATATATATTCGACGATAAAAATTTAAAACTAGTCCATTGCATTGCAAAAGAGTGTTCCACGTGAAACAAAGGTAAGAAAACCGTTCTAGATCAAGGGAGATTTTAAAGGAAGCCCGGCTTTCCTGGGGTATTTAACGGGGGTGGATTGCAGTTTATCAATAACAATAATATGCCTGCTTGATTGTTCAATCGGCAGTTCAAAACTATGTATTTTATTTATACGCGATTTTAATTCCCTGGCACTGAAAGAAGCCCCTTTCACCTCATCTTCAGGATCATTGCCCTTCATAGCTATAAAACATCCGCCTTTAACCACAAAGGGTAAACACAACTCATTAAGCACGTTTAGTTTTGCGACAGCCCTTGCTGTCACCATATCGAACTTATCCCTATATTTGGGTAAACGCGCAGCATCCTCTGCCCTCGCATGCAAGCATTCAACCCCTTCTAACCCCAGCTGAAGGATTAAGTGATTTAAGAATTGAATTCTCTTGTTTAGCGAATCGACAATGGTAACCTGTAAATGGG
>DASWUO010000180.1:0-4655 GCA_036401615.1 Bacilli bacterium
AACACTTTTCTTTTGAAAACCCAAATATGCGTCACGTGGGTATATACTTCCCTGTTAAACTGAGTGATTTGTTGAGGTTCCGTGTTTGCTGTAAAGCTGTGTGCCTGCTTCTCAATTCCTTCGAATACGGCAAAAAAACGCTCGGCCTCATGAATCAATTGCTTATCATCACAACGGAAGCCCAATTTTAAGAATAAAGCATGCTCTTTCATAATCCGTGACCAAAAGCGCACCTCATCCAGAGAACGGGCAACAAATTCGTCCGACATGGCAAAACCTCTCTCCTTAGTTTATTAACCTTCATTAACATATGTGGGGAGGCCTATTTATCATGACTGTATGTAGGCATTCACACATTTTTGAGCGGCTCCGTGACCTTGAACTAGGTATATGCATATGTTACAGATGACTACTTATGCAGGAAGGAGCTTCCGGAATGAAACGACAAAAATCCAAACCTTTAATGAAAAAGTTAAGTCAACCTGTATATACTTCCAAAGTAAATGAACTGAGTTGGCTGGATGCAATTGGGGAAGAACAAGCGACCAAAAAAGGTGAAGGGAGGAAGACACAATCTTCTCTGGGGTTAAAAACGACCAAGGCGGAAAAATACCGGAACGGAATAAAAAAACAGAACACGGGATTAGAATTCGATATGGTTTCTGAGGAGGAATTAGAATTTGAACAGGGATCGTCCTCTAAAGTCGAACCTTTGTCTGTTTCTGAAATGATTTCCCTGAATGAAGCTGAACTTGAAGTCGAAGCCTCTAGGATCTCCGCCTTGGCCGGGGTGATGCCGCCAAACGTTGCACAGGTGCTCTTCGAGAGAAAGAATGACCCAAACACGGCAGTGATCTATACCGATGATATTGTTAATGAAGCCGTTACCACGGAGAAAATTGCCAATCGGGCTGTAGACGGGATGAAGATGAAATCAGGGAGTGTAGGATGGGAGGCGCTGATTGATTATGCAGTCGACAGCGCCAAACTGGCTGACTTTAGTGTCACTTCCGCTAAGATAGCTCCTGCTTCAATCAACCAAATGCACATAGCAGACAATGCCATCTCCGGGGATAAGCTGCAAGCCAGATCCATTACCGGGGATAAACTTGCTGACAACAGCATTTCGTTCGAGAAATTGGCCGATAGAACGATTGATTCATTTAAGCTTGCCGATGGCTCGATTCATACCAAACACCTGCGCGGACAATCCATTACAGCAGAACTGATACAGGATCAGGCCATTGTATCGGAAAAGATAAAGAGCGGAACGATTCAAGCGGTTCATCTGGCTAATCATGTGATTGATGCGGCTAAGCTTGCTGATGGAGCCGTCATTAGCAGCAAACTGCAGGATGGCACTGTGACTGCGGAGAAATTACAGGACGGTGCGGTAACCGGAAAAAGCATCCAATTAGAGAGTATATCGTCCGTGCATCTTCAGCCCAAAGCCTTTCTCCACCAGCACTTGGCAGACCATGCGGTGCATAGTGAGAATATTGCTCCGCAGCAAATTGGCGAGCATCATATTGCTTTCCAAGCCGTTACCACATCCCATCTGAAGAATGGCAGTGTGACCATGGATAAGCTGGCCATCCAATCGATTTCTGCAGGACATTTGCGGGAGCAGTCCGTACAGCAAAGACATCTGGACAACGAAGCGGTGAAAACCCGTCACCTTGAAGAACTGTCGGTTACTTCAAGTAAATTGGCTCCTAAGTCGGTTTCCACTGTTAACCTGACAGGGCAATCCGTGACGCAAGATATACTGGCAGATTCGGCGGTTACGGCCCAGAAGTTGGGTAAGGAGGCAGTAAACAAAGAGCATCTTGCAACGGCTGCGGTAACCAAGGAGAAAATTGCTAATTTTGCTGTCCAATCACAGCATCTATGTGCGGAATCTGTCGGAACGGAGCATCTTCAAGAAAATGCGGTGACTTCAACAGAATTGCTGGACGGTGCAGTAACGACCGGAAAATTAGCCGATCAAGCAGTGACATCCTCCAAGCTGGGGAAGGTGGCGGTGAAGAATGAACATCTGAGTGCGGATGCGGTGAATCGGGATAAGATTGCCCAGCAGGCTATCTGCGATGAACACATTAGTGACCGGGCCATTGGTACGAGGCATCTGCAGAGCCAATCGGTTACTTCGAAAGAACTGCAAGGCGAGTCTGTAACGGCAACAATTCTTGCGGCAGGGGCGGTACATTCCAACCATCTGATTGAAAATGCCATTCAAACCCATCATTTAAGCGACCACCTGATCACTACTGTGAAGTTATCCTCTGAGTGCATTTCGACTGACAAACTTACGGATCAATCGGTTACTGGGGTTAAACTGTCCGATTTAAGCATCACTTCCCGGAAGCTGGCCAAAGACGCAGTGAAGAATGAACACCTGGCCCCATCATCAGTGACCGAAGAGAAGATTGCCGATCAATCCATTCAAAGCCACCATATATCGGAGCTGACTATTTATACGGGACACATGCAAGATCAGGCGGTGGAAACATCCAAAATTCAAAATGGCGCTGTTACTGAGGAGAAGCTAGCCCATGGTTCGGTAACCAGTGATAAATTGCAGATGGAAGTGATCGGGAGCGAGCATCTCAAAACAGATGCCGTTCTCGACTACCATATTAAACCAGGTGCTATCAAAACGGACCATCTGGAGCAAGGATCTATTAATGAAGAGAAATTGGCCAATGAAATTATTAGTTCGGATAAATTACAGAGTTCCGCTGTTGAATCGAGACATCTTGCCCCAGGTACTGTTACAGGATCCAAAATAGCCTCTGAAGCCGTCTTTAGTGAACATATTTCTGCTGAAGCGATCCTCTCCAAGCATATTGGAAATCTTGCTGTGACCTCTGGGCATATTCAACCAGCAGCAGTTTCTTCGGCTATGCTGCAAGATGAATCCGTGACTTCGGAGAAAATTGTCGATCAATCTATTAGTGGAGCAAAGCTGCAATACAACATCATAGATGCAGATCATCTAATCGTTGGAGCAGTTACTGGAGAGAAATTGGCCCTTGAAAGTGTCACATCGCAGCATGTGGTTGACGATGCTATTGAGTCGCGGCATATATCCGTCGGAGCTATTGCTGCAGGGCACATCCAAGAAGAATCTATTTCCACAGCAATGCTTCAGGATGAGTCTGTAACCGTCGAGAAATTGGCAGCCGGATCGATTACCGGGGATAAACTGGCTACGGAAGTGATCACCGGGAAGAACATTAAGCATGATACCATCCAAGGTTATCATGTGAAGGCCGGCACCCTTAAAGCTTATCATCTTGAAAAAGGAACCTTTTCTTCGGAATATATTGCCGATGGCAATATTGACGGCACTAAATTGCAGCTTCGGACCATAAATACAGGGCACATCGCAAACAATGCAATAACTGGTGAGGAAATCGCCTTAAGGTCGGTAGCGGGGGAACATATTGCAGATGAATCGATTGGTACACGGCATATTGCGGCTGGAACTGTAGGTTCCTCACATATTCAGGAGAATAGTATTGCTTCTTCTGCCTTGCAGAATGAGGCCATTACTTCAGATAAATTGGCTTCTGGATCAGTCACGGCGGAGAAGATAGCCGAGAATACGATTCAATCGCGGCATATTGGCTTTCAAGTCGTTACGGCAGATCACATCGAGGATCAAACTCTTTCTTCTGCCAAATTAAAAGATGAATCCATCATTGGCGACAAACTCTCCTCCAGATCCGTCACCAGTGCTAAGTTATGTATGGATGCTGTATTAAGTGAACATATTCAACCGGAAAGCATTCACGGCTACCATATAAGCGCCGGTGCTATTAAAGCTTATCATCTGGAAGAATTCAACCCGGTCCAAAGCACCCGCAATAAGCAAAATACGTTACAGGAGTTCGGCTTCTCCCCGTTCCATTACGCAGATAAAGAAAAGAGTGTTCAGGTTGAGATTGTTTTTGACGAACCCTTCAACGATGAAAACTATGCTATTGTAGCAATGACCAATCAATCTTTGAGTTATGCGGTGGTGAAGAGCAAAGCGAACGGGGCAGCCACCATTGAGGTTACTAGGACTAAAGTTGGCCCAGAGGCTAGCGGTATCATGAATTGGATCGCTATTGGAACGAAGTATATTTCTTGAAAATCGAAACTTTATCCAACTTTACAGGATAACCACAAACCCCGCGGTGACCCATGAAACCCAACTCCGCCGGGTTTTCTTGTTGTATAGGAAATTATAGATTTTTGTCTCTGTGGATAAGATGTGTATAAGTATGTGGATAAGTATATTTTGTACAAAAGAAAGGCTGTTTTCGGCTTTGGGAGGTATCCCCATTCTGAGATCGCCAGAAAATTATAATGAACTCTTGAGCTAAATAACTCTAGATGTGTATTTAAGGTTCAAAAAAGACCCTATGCAATGGGGCTCGAGAGGTTATGGCCATATAAGGTCCAAAAAGGACCTATTGTTTAAAATTCTTTAGTTTTTCCGATGTCTAGAATATCTAAGGTCTAAAAGGGAGCTTAAATAAGAATTGTGGTACTAGTTTTTTGCAATAGGGTCTAATTGAGACCTTATTTTAAAAATGGATCAATCATGCAACAAATTGTTTGACAGTTGAACTCAGCTGATCTGTGCCTTTTGTACGTACTTT
>DASWUO010000181.1:0-6989 GCA_036401615.1 Bacilli bacterium
TATATTTGAAGAATTAAAGGGCAAGGAAGGCTTGCTGGTAGCAAGTAAAATCGCAGACCGGGTAGGCATAACCAGATCTGTGATCGTAAACGCCCTGCGCAAATTGGAAAGTGCGGGAGTGATCGAAACTCGTTCTCTGGGCATGAAGGGCACATATATTAAAGTTTTAAACGATCAATTAATTCAGGAGATTGAAAAATCTTAGATATAAAATTGCATTTAATCAGAGGCAAAACCTTTTCTGAAAAGAGGGGGTTTTTTATCTTTTTCATCAAGATGATGATAGGTTTGTGAATTTTTACACAACATATGCTATTTTTAAATAAAAAATTTGCAATAATTTGTCGAAGAAAGAAGGATTAATCGTATCTTCTGTTGAATAAGTTTGTTATATGTAATATTTGGGACTTTACCGCTCAACAGCTGTTCTGATCCCTAGGCATTTTTTACTGACGAAAGGTGGGTTTCAACCATGCTTTTAAACAATAACACCCATTTTAATGTATTGGAAAGATCTTTGGATGCCGCTACTTTACGCCAGAAAGTCATAGCTAATAATATTGCCAATGTCGATACACCTTATTTCAAAAGATCTTATGTCCAATTTGAGGATTTGTTGCAGAAAGAACTGGAAAGTTCATCTTCTACCTTTCGGGGGTACCGCACGAATGCCAAACATTTGGCTATCGGCAGCTCATCGTTTGCACAGCAAGCCTATGTCTCCACTGATGAGAATACATCGATGAATAATAATAAGAATAATGTGGATATTGACTTTGAAATGTCGTTAATGGCCAAGAATCAATTGCGTTATAACACCTTGATACAACAAATTAACCATGAAATGAAGCAGGTTCGTATTGCTATCGGCGGGAGAGGGTAATTAATGAAGTTAACCAATGGATTTGATATCAGTTCATCCGCGCTGACTGCACAAAGATTGCGCATGGATGTGATCGCTTCGAATATTGCTAATGCGGATACCACCCGCGGCAAGCTGGTGAATGGCAAATGGGAACCGTATCAACGGAAACTGGTGAACATGGAAACCAAGAGCCAACAATCGTTCTCTGATATATTCAGCTCCCGAATGCAGAATAGTACCGGGGAGGGTGTAAAGATCACTAAAATTTTTGGAGATAAAACTCCTTTTAAACAAGTGTATAATCCAACCCATCCTGATGCGGATGTAAATGGATTTGTCTTGATGCCTAATGTGGATGTGTTAAAGGAAATGGTCGATATGATTTCGGCTACCCGATCCTACGAAGCTAATGTAACCACATTAAATGCTACTAAGTCGATGTATATGAAAGCTTTAGAAATAGGCAGATAACAATGGCTGATCACATAACCTTAAGGAGGAATTATCATGTTGGACAAGGTTGGGCTGGGTAAAATAAACATGCTCCCATCTACGGACATCAAAGCTGCGCCTGCTGTTGGCGGAACGGAGATTGGTGAACAATTCGGCCATATTTTAAATAATGAACTTTCTAAAATACAGGAACAAGAAAACACAGTAAATAGTTTAAATGAGAAATTTGCAGCAGGGGAATTAACGGATATTCATCAACTGCTTATAGCCTCCCAGAAATCAGCTATAGGATTAGAGCTGACCGTTCAAGTCCGCAACAAGGTCATCGAAGCTTACCAAGAAATCATGAGAACACAAATTTAACCGTTTGAAGAGAATGACTGCCAATGTTAACAAGTGAGGTGACAAGGTGAACGAGAGATTATTGCAAGTATGGGCGAACGTCATTCAATATTGGAATCAAACGAACAGAACCACAAAAATTATTTTTTTTAGTACAATAGCGTTCATCATTCTATCCATTATCTTGTTAACTATTAATTTCTCGAAGACGGAATATTCGAACGCTTTTACAGACTTGGATGTTAATGATGCCGCGGCTATCAAAGAATATCTTACTTCTAACAGCATTCCGTATAAATTAAGCAGTGACGGTAAGACCATAGGGGTTCCCTCCACGATGGCCTCGGAAATTAAGATTGATGTGGAATCCCAAGGGATTATGAAAAACGGATCGTTGGGCTTTGGTATATTTAGAGATAATTTATCCAGCTTTGGTATGACAAATGATCAATTCGACCTGTTAAAGGTGGATGCCCGAGCCGGGGAAATTCAGAAACTGATTAACAGTATGTCGGGTGTAGTCCGTTCTCAAGTGTTGATTTTCATGCCCGATGAAAGTGTATTTCTTAATTCAGATGAGAAGGATAAGGCTTCTGCTTCTGTTGTTGTAACTTTCAAGGTGGGACATCCTCCCGCGCAAGAAGAAATTGATGCGATATTCAATTTAGTTTCTGACAGTGTTCCTAATCTCCCTCTGGAGAATATAACTATTGCTGACCAGAACGGGGAACTAGCCCCTTCTTCTAAAGAAGGTGGAGTGGAAAGTGCAATTAACACAATAGATAAACAAGCCAAAATCAAAAAGCAATTCGAATTGGATATTCAATCGAAAGTGCTTCAAATGCTTGGAACCATCTTAGGGCGGGAGAATGTAAATGTTCTTGTTTATTCCAATTTGAATTTTGATAAAATCAATTCGGCAGAGAAATCATTTGCCCCTGTAAATACGGTGGACCAAAAAGGAATAGAGAGAAGCGTCGAGAAAATTTCCAAATCCTTCAGCAGCGAAGGGGGGGCCGCAGGCGGTGTGCCGGGTACCGGAGAATCTGATGTGCCCACCTTTCCGGATTCATCAGGTTCGGGAACAACAGAATCCGAGGAATTATCAGAAAAGATTAACTATGAAGTCAACGAAATTACCAAACAAGTTATATCAAGCCCCTATGTAGTAAAAGATTTAACCATTAATGTTGGTATAGATCCTACGGGGTTTACCCCTGAAGCCATAACCACCATTAAAGACGAAGTGCAAAGAATTTTAATGAACATCGTGAATGCTTCACTGGCTGACAGTGGGCAAGTCGCATTAACCGATGAAACTTTAGCAAAAAAAGTGTTAGTGATAACCCAATCTTTCCTTGGCCGAAATGTGGTGGAAACCGGCGGAATTCTCTCCAATAGTTTATTATATGTGCTTGGCGGGGTGGCTTTAGCTATTATTCTTGGTGGAGCTTATCTCTTGTTTAGAAGAAAACAACAAGCCGAATTAGTGGAGGAGGAGTTAACCGTTCAGGAGAAATTAATGTTTCCTACAGTTGATATTGAGACTGCGAATAACGATAGCCAGGTGCGGAGGCAGTTGGATTCACTTGCTAAGAAGAAACCGGATGAGTTCGTTAATCTCCTGAGAACCTGGTTGGTTGATGAATAAAGAGTTGATGAATAAAAGAGGTGATAATAAATGGCCAAATTACAACAAGGACTCTCAGGACGGCAAAAAGCTGCCATTTTATTAATTACTCTGGGACCTGAGGTTTCTGCACAGGTATTTAAACATTTAAGAGATGAGGAAATTGATCAACTTACTCTTGAAATTGCCAATGTGCGAAAAGTGGATAATCAGGAGAAGGAGTCCATTCTAACCGAATTTCATCAAATCTGTGTCGCTCAGGAATATATTTCCCAGGGCGGGATTAACTATGCCAAGGATATTCTGGAGAGGGCCCTGGGTTCGCAGAAGGCTATTGATATATTGAATCGACTAACGGCCACATTGCAAGTCAGGCCGTTCGATTTTGCCCGGAAAGCCGATCCCGCACAAATTCTGAACTTTATCCAGAATGAAAATTCCCAGACCATTGCTTTGGTGTTATCCTACTTGCAATCAGATCAAGCATCCATGATTTTGTCATCACTACCCCAAGATAAACAAGCCGATGTAGCCAAACGGATTGCACTAATGGACAGCACCTCGCCGGAAGTGATCAGCCAAGTTGAAAAGATCCTGGAACAGAAGCTATCGTCCACAGCGACTCAGGATTATACTTCGGCTGGCGGCATTGAGGCTATCGTGCAAATATTAAACGGGGTTGACCGCGGTACAGAGAGAACCATTCTGGATGCCTTGGAGATCCAAGATCCGGAGCTTGCCGAAGAGATCAAGAAACGGATGTTTGTATTTGAAGATATCGTTAACGTGGATAATCGTTCGATCCAAAGAATTATACGCGATATCGAGAACGCGGACCTGCAGTTGGCGCTAAAAGTGGCAAGCGAGGAAGTGCGCGATGCCATATTCAGAAATATGTCCAAACGGATGGCTGATAGCTTCAGGGAAGAAATGGAGTTTATGGGTCCGGTTCGCCTGCGCGATGTAGAAGAGGCTCAAACCCGAATTGTGGCTACAATTCGCCGACTAGAAGAAGCAGGCGAAATTATTATTGCCCGCGGCGGGGGGGACGACATCATTGTCTAACCTCATCAAGTCAACTTACTATATTACATCTGAAGAAATCAAGCTGATCGAAGTGGCTGATACTATCCCTTGTGTACATACAGAAGATGAACTGAAAGGTACAGAGGATGAACAATCGCTCCAAGTTTCCGAAGAAGATCGCCACTTGCTCACATTGAAAGATGATATCATCAGAGAGGCAGAATTGTTCGCCAAGGCGCAAATTCAACAATCAATGGATGAAATTGTCCGATTGAAAGAACAAGCAGCAGCGGAGATTGAGCAGTGGTGGAATGAAAGAAGACAACAGGATGAAGAACTCATTGCGGCCTCTCAGAAAAAAGGTTTTAACAAAGGCTATGAAGAAGGTTTAGAGCAAGCGGAATTGGTTGTCAGGGAAGAGAATAGTAAAATGTTGGAAGAAACTAGAACTATTTTGAAACAGTCCCATCTGAAAAAGGAACACATTATACGAGAAGCAGAGCCGTTTTTAATAGAATTAAGCTGTGGCATTGCCGAGAAAATTATTGGCAAACAGCTAACCGTATCACCGGAATGGATCTTGTCTATGGTCAAGAAAGTGTTGTCCCGCCGAAGGGAGGAAGGTATTATCACACTATGTGTTTCCTTATCCCAGTTCTCCTATATTCAAGACGCGAGGGATGAGTTATCTTTATCCATTGATTCTCAGGCAGAACTCGCCATCTTGCCGGATTCCACAGTGGATGATTTTGGCTGTGTTATCCGTTCCGCCTTTGGCAGCATGGATGCCAGAATTGACACACAATTATCGGAAATTAAGAATGCACTGCACCAACTTGCTTTAAGAAGTGAGGAAACCCACGGGAATGAATAATATACCCCAAGCAACAAGATATACCGAATATCTTAAACTGTTTGATCCTGTGAGAGTTAATGGAAAGGTTACCCAAATTATTGGATTAACCGTGGAATCGGAAGGTCCCGACGTGAGTATTGGAGAGGTTTGTTATATTTATCCTTCCAAGTCTTCAAATCCTATTGCAGCCGAGGTGGTAGGTTTCCGTAATAATAAGGTCCTATTGATGCCTTTAGGAGAATTGGAGGCAATCGGCCCAGGTTGTGACGTGGTAGGAACAGGAAAGCCGCTTACCGTTCAAGTAGGGCATGAACTGTTGGGGAAAGTGTTGAACGGTCTTGGGCAACCGCTGGATGGTTCCTTTCTGCCCTCGAGAATGTCCCACTACTCGACAAACCACATTCCAAGCAATCCATTGAAGAGGCCGAGGGTATTGAATCCCATTAGTACCGGAATCCGATGTATTGATGGCTTGCTAACGGTAGGAAAGGGACAGCGTATAGGCATTTTCTCCGGATCGGGTGTGGGGAAGAGTACATTGCTTGGTATGGTTGCCCGCAACACATCCGCTGATGTAAATGTCATTGCCCTTATTGGAGAAAGAGGAAGGGAAGTGCTTGATTTTATCGAGCGGGATCTTGGACCTGAGGGATTAGAAAGATCTGTTGTCATCGTTGCCACTTCTGACCAGCCTGCTTTAATCCGCATTAAAGGTGCTTTGATCGCCACCACCATTGCTGAATATTTCCGTGATCGAGGTCTTAATGTGATGATGATGATGGATTCGGTCACAAGATATGCCATGGCTCTGCGGGAGGTTGGACTGTCCATAGGGGAGCCGCCGGCAACAAGAGGGTATACACCTTCTGTTTTTGCGAATCTGCCCAAATTGCTGGAACGTTCCGGAACGGGGGTTAAAGGTTCCATAACAGCCTTCTATACGGTATTAGTAGAGGGGGATGACTTGAACGAACCTATAACCGATGCAGTTCGGGGAATATTGGATGGACACATTGTGCTTGACCGTAAATTGGCCAACAAAGGACATTACCCCGCCATCGACATCTTATCAAGTATCAGCAGGCTCATGAAGGAAATAGTATCGGAAGAACATATGGAGGCTGCAGAGAATTTAAAACGTCAATTGGCCGTTTATACCGAATCGGAAGATTTAATTAACATTGGAGCGTATCAGAAAGGATCCAATGCGCAGATAGATCTTTCCTTGAAATATATACAAGACATTTGGAACTATACAGGACAAAAAACATTCGAGAAGGTCAATTATGAAGATGCTCATGATAGACTAATCCATGAATTTAACGGGAGTTGAACGAACTAATGTCCTTTAATTATTCGCTGCAGAAGATACTGGATCTCAAAAGCAATGAAAAGACGCAGGCCGAGTGGCATCTTTCAGAAGCAATTGCAGAATTATCTAATGAAGAGAACGATTTATGCCGATTATATTCAGAGATGACTGCAATACAAGAGACGCTCTTGAACGATACGCAGAACAGTTCCACAATATCGAATTTGCTTTTAATACAGCAGTATTTGGAGCATCTGGAGCAACTAATTATTAATAAAAATAAAGGAATTGCCGCTTCCAAGAACAATGTGGAAAACAAGCAGCAAAACCTGAGCAGTAAAATGTTAGATGAGAAGGTATGGGTAAAAGCCAAGGAGAAGGCATACCAGAAGTTTTCATCTGATATATCTAGAAAGGATCAGAATGAACTGGACGAAATCGCTTCCACCCAACATGGCCTAAAAGAATAAATGGATTTGGCAAACATGCTTATTTCGCGAAAGGA
>DASWUO010000182.1:0-5315 GCA_036401615.1 Bacilli bacterium
TTCTCTCAAGAAGAAGCGAATGAGAAATTTGGCTTCCTGCTGGAAGCTTTCGAATATGGCACACCTCCGCATGGCGGGATTGCTTTTGGTTTTGACCGATTGGTGATGTTATTGACCGGCCGCAAAAATTTGCGTGAAACGATTGCATTTCCGAAGACAGCCAATGCAACCGACTTACTCTCTGATGCCCCGTCCCCCGTTGATGGAAAACAATTGGAGGAACTTTCAATCCGTGTAGCCTTGAAACAGGCTGCTGTTAAATAGTAAATTGAAGGAGGTTTTCTCTTTTGCTGAATCAGTTTTCGCGGACAGAGTTGGCCATTGGCGCAACCGGTATGGACATCATGAGTAATAGTACTGTAGCCGTACTCGGAATTGGCGGTGTCGGCTCTATTGCGGCTGAAGCATTAGCCCGGATGGGGATAGGCCGTATTATCATGATTGACAAAGATACTGTGGATATCACAAATATTAATCGACAGATTCATGCTCTTTTAACTACTGTTGGTCAGCAAAAGGCAGAGTTGATGAGGGAACGGATTAAACTCATTAATCCGGATTGTGACGTTATTGCACTAAATATGTTCTACACAGAGGAAACCTTTGAACAGCTTTTTGCTTACCCATTGGACTATGTTTTAGACGCATCAGATACCATCTCGTATAAAATTCACTTAATCAAACAATGTTTAGAGCGGAAGGTGCCTATCATTTCTTGTATGGGGGCCGCTAATAAAATGGATCCAACCCAGTTTAAAGTGGATGACATCTCCAAAACCAAGATGGATCCGTTGGCCCGTGTGATTCGCACCAAGCTGCGTGAAGCGGGAATCCGCAAAGGCGTAAAAGTGGTTTATTCAACAGAGAAACCTATAAAGCCTTTAGAAGACGTTACGAAAAGAATAGTGCCGGAAAATGCGCCGGACAGACGAAAAGCCCAGCAGCCTCCATCAAGCAATTCCTTTGTGCCTCCTGTTGCCGGGCTGATTATGGTAAGTGTTGTTGTGAAGGATTTGCTGGCTGTAAGGCAAGAATTTAAGTCGTTTTAGGAGGTGTATTGCTGTGGATTTATTTAATTACTCCTCTTCACCCGGCAATGCACCTCTGCTTGCTGATCGGATCAGGCCGGAATCGTTGGATGAATATATCGGTCAGGATCACATTGTCGGGCCGGGTAAATTACTGAGAAGGGCGATTGATGCCGACCAAATTTCATCCATTATCTTGTATGGCCCGCCGGGTACAGGGAAAACCACCCTTGCGCATATTATCTCCATTCAAACCGACGGCAACTTTATTAAGCTCAATGCGGTAGATGCCACGGTTAAAGATGTGCGGGAAGTGATTGAACAGGCGAAATTGAACAAATCCATGTATGGCAAAAAAACCATTCTGTTTCTTGATGAGGTTCATCGTTTCAATACGGCCAGACAAGACGCGCTTCTTCCCGCAGTGGAAAAGGGCGATATTATTCTGATTGGAGCAACAACGGAGAATCCCTTTCATCATGTGAATGGGGCTTTGCTATCCCGGTCTACCCTATTCGAGCTGTATCATCTTAACTTTGAACATTCATTAACGGCAATGAGGCGGGCAATCAGGGATTCTACCAAGGGGCTTGGCTTTTTACCGCTGCATGTGGACGAAGAGGCTTTGCTGCATATTGCCCGTATGGCGAATGGGGATATCAGGAGGGCGCTTAATGCGCTTGAGTTAGCTGCATTAACGACTCCACCCGGGGAAGAGGGTTCAATTCATGTTACCCTTGAAGTTGCTGAGGAATCGATAAGGAGACCGACTATTAAAGCCGATGAATCGACCCAATTCGATATTTTATCGGCCTTTCATAAAAGCATCCGCGGATCCAGCGATGCTGCGCTTTTCTGGTTCTTATATGCAGTGGAGCGGCTTGGTATGGATCCCATGGTGTTTATTCGCAGACTGATTGTGGCAAGCAGTGAGGACATCGGCTTGGCTAATCCTCAAGCTATGCTTCAATCCATCGGAGCAATGGATGCGTATCATAAAATAGGTTGGCCGGAATCGCGGTATATGATTACCCAAGCCATTCTTTTCGCTGTAGAAAGCCCCAAATCAAATTCGGTAGCTATGGCGATCGGCCGGGTAATGTCTGTAATGGAAAACATAAAATCTGCTGAGGTTCCACTTCATCTTCGGGATACCCATTATAAAGGTTCAGAACAGCTCGGGCATAAAGGATATCAATATCCACACGATTTTCCGGGGCATTACGTGGAGCAAGATTATTTGCCGGACCCGCTAAAACAAGAAAGCTTTTATATTGCGTCGGAGCAAGGGATGGAAGAGAAGATAAAGCTCAACCAGCAGCGAAGAAGAAAGTCGATAAAATGAATTTTCGATTTTCTCTTTTATTTTATTACCCGGTCAATCGTTCCCCCGCCAAGACAAACCTCGTCTTGGTAGAATACCACGGCCTGGCCTGGAGTAATGGCCTTCTGGGGCTGATCAAAAACGACCTCATAGGTTGATCCGGACTTGTATCTAACCATGACACCTTGATCTGGTTGGCGATACCTGAATTTAGCTGTGCACCGCAGAGGGCTGCAGCTGTTATTATTAGCCGTTTCCGCGGCCAACACCGGATTATTAGCCTTATCACTCACCCAATGTACATTCGAAGCGAGAAGTGCCTTAGAATAATGGCTTGGATGTGTTGCCCCTTGAACTACATAAAGAATATTATGTTCCAGGTCTTTGTCGACTACAAACCAAGGTTCGCCTGAACCTCCGCCTGTTCCGCCAATTCCCAAACCCTGGCGTTGCCCGAGCGTATAATACATCAACCCATCGTGTTTTCCTATTAATTCGCCTTCAACTGTCCTTATTTCCCCGGGCTTGGCCGGTAAGTATCCGCTTAGAAATTCATTAAAATTACGCTCGCCGATAAAACATACGCCAGTGCTGTCTTTTTTTTCCGCTGTTGCCAAGCCGGCAGCCCGGGCGAGCTCGCGAACCTCCGATTTAGGCAAATGCCCAATAGGAAACATAGCTTTAGAAAGCTGTGACTGGCCTAACACATTTAGAAAATAACTCTGGTCTTTATTGGCATCGATTCCCCGTAACAAACGAAATTCTCCATCCACTTGATCAATGCGGGCATAATGGCCTGTAGCGAGATATTGAGCCCCTAAATCCAAAGCTTTCTGCAGAAAATCACCGAATTTTATCTCTCTGTTGCACATTACATCGGGATTAGGTGTTCTTCCTTTCGTAAACTCGTCCAGAAAGTAAGCAAATACTTTATCCATATATTGTTTTTCAAAATTGACGGTATAGTACGGAATGCCGATTTGGGAACAAACCCGACGGACGTCTTCAGAATCCTCTTCAGCTGTACAATGGCCAAATTCGTCGGTATCATCCCAATTTTTCATAAAAACACCGATAACATCGTAACCCTGCTGTTTTAATAACAGGGCTGCAACCGACGAATCGACGCCGCCCGACATGCCCACAACGACTCTAATATTGCTTTTATCTGAAACTGCCAATTTCAAAACCCCGCTTTTTATTTTATGATCCCAACTCTATTTTACCATAAATAAATTATTTCATAAATTTGCCATGAAAATGTTACAACAGCAAGGGTTTTTATGATAATATTAGAAAGTATAAGTTTAAACCGGAGGTACAGGGTTGAAGTTTGTTTGAGTTTATGAGAATTGGGATAGACTTATGTTTATGATGCCACAGATGAGGTGCTGTTTTGAAGATTTCTACTAAAGGCCGCTATGGGCTAACCATTATGATGGAATTGGCAGTGAAATATGGAGAAGGACCTACTTCTTTAAAGAACATTGCTGAAAAACATCAACTCTCCGAACATTATCTGGAACAGTTGGTTGCTCCGCTTCGCAACGCGGGTTTAGTCAAGAGTGTCAGAGGCGCTTATGGCGGATATATTCTTTCCCAAATTCCGGAGAAAATTACATCTGGTGATGTAATACGTGTATTAGAAGGACCCATTAGCCCTGTCGACTTTACAGAAGAAGATGATCCGGCGAAGAGAGATTTATGGGTACGCATTCGTGATAGTATAGCAGAAGTGTTAGACTCTACAACCTTGGCTTCTTTGATTAATTACCACGATGAGGGAAAACATGATAATTATATGTTCCACATCTAGCACTTACGTCCCTCACAAATATAGGTGAACTCTAGTGACCAACAAGCTGATTTATCTTGACCATGCAGCTGCAGCACCTTTGCATCCTGCCGTACTGCAAGCCATGCTTCCTTACTTGGAAGAACCTTTCGGAAATCCTTCCAGTGTCCATTCTTTTGGCCGTTCGGCCAAAAATGCTTTGAATGATGCTCGGGATCAGATATCAAGCCAATTAAATTGCGACCCCGGCGAGCTTGTTTTTACAAGTGGAGGCACGGAAAGCAATAACTTGGCGATTTATGGGGCAGCCCTCGCCCAACAGGGTATTAAGAAACATATCATCACTTCCCAAACTGAACATCAGGCCGTTTTATTCGCCTGTAATCATCTGGAAACCCTTGGATTTGATGTTACTTACTTACCCGTTGATCGTTTCGGGCAAATTCAAATTTCTGAATTAGAAGCAGCCATAAGGCCGGACACGATACTAGTCAGTCTAATGTACGGGAATAATGAAGTAGGCACGTTACAGCCTATTTACCAAATCGGACAATTAGCCCAAGAAAAGTCTCTCCTGTTTCATGTGGATGCGGTACAAGCTTTAGGTTTAATCGATTTGGATTTAAAGTCCCTGCCTGTCCATTTAATGAGCTTCTCCGCACATAAGATCAATGGACCTAAAGGAATCGGAGCTTTATATGTTGCCCGAAAAACTCTGTTTGCTCCACATATACGGGGTGGGTCGCAGGAACGCGGCAGACGGGCCGGAACCGAGAACTTGGCAGGAATAGCCGGTTTCGCCGAAGCTGTAAAGATAGCCGTGAACCAATCAGCCAACAAGCAACATAATACAAGAATTTGGCGTCAAATGATGATAGACATATGGAAGCAAGAGTTGGGCGAAAACGGTTTTTTTATAAATGGACACATTTCAGATATACTTCCCCATATTTTGAATGTAAGCTTTCCCGGTGTAGAATCAGAAACCTTGTTGATGAATTTGGATTTGGAAGGCATCGCAGCTGCAAGTGGGTCCGCCTGTACCTCGGGCTCCTCTAAGATGTCCCATGTACTTTTGGCTATGAGATTGCCTATAGACCAAGTTTCTTCTGCAGTGCGTTTCAGCTTTGGTTTAGGCAACACCACTGAAGAAGTGCAGGCAGCTGCC
>DASWUO010000183.1:0-8383 GCA_036401615.1 Bacilli bacterium
GCAGGAATATCTGGATGACACGATCAAGAGCGAGAAAGATATTGAACAGTACCTCGGTCTGGCCACATTAACGAAGATAACCAAGATCAGAAAGGATGATTACCGTGCCCGCGAACTTAAACTATCTAAAAAACAGGCAGGTGAAGCGGCCTATGCTGCGGTCAACCAATGAACAAATGCTAATCACGGATGTGCACCCCAGATCGCCTATATCAGAAGCTTATAGAACATTAAGGACGAACATTCGGTTTTCTTCTGTCGATCAACAACTAAAGATATTGTTAGTTACTTCGACCCAAGCCGGGGAAGGTAAAACAACAACAGTAACCAATTTGGCGGCAGCCTATGCGCAGGAGAATAAGAAGGTATTGATTATTGATGCCGATTTAAGAAAACCCTCCATCCACCACGTGTTTAACCTATCAAACCGAAATGGGTTAACTAGTATCTTAACAGATCAATTTGTAATAAATGAAGTTGTTGCGAAAACACATATAAACCATCTATCTGTGATTACTTCAGGTCCAATCCCGCCGAATCCATCCGAGATGCTCACCTCTAAACGAATGCTTTCCTTACTCGCAGAGCTTAAAGAAGTCTATGATGTGATTCTGATCGATTCACCACCCACCCTTGCTGTAACGGATTCACAGATCTTGGCTGCTATGTGCGATGGTGTGATCCTGGTCATTAATTATGGAAAAGTGAAACGGGAATTTGTTAAGAAAGCCAAGGATAGTTTGGAGCATGTAAAAGCACGTATTCTCGGAGCTGTTATAAATAACGTAGATAAAAGCGAAGCCGATTCATATTACTACTATTATGGGAGCAAGGAAAATAGCTAATTTAATTAGGAGCTATGAGAGATGCTTTCGAAGAGAATTTATTTCGTAAATCTTTAACTGACGAAAATAATTTTACTGTGCTGAACTCTTAGGTAATGTCTACTGTACCTTTATCATTGTAGACACTCGGTCATGCTGTGGGCTCTGGGAGCCTTAGACGTTATTGTCGCTGGTGTGTTGTGAGGAGGGGTTAAATGCCCTTTTATTTATTTTTCTTTATGAAGGGTATTAGGACTTGGGGGAGCTTGGATGGGACAAATAAGGAAGGCCATCATTCCGGCAGCAGGGTTAGGCACACGTTTTTTACCGGCTACCAAGGCGATGCCCAAAGAAATGCTGCCTATTGTGGATAAGCCGACGATTCAATACATAGTGGAAGAAGCAATGGAGTCAGGAATAGAAGACATCATCATCGTTACCGGCCGCAATAAAAAATCAATCGAAGACCATTTTGATAAGAACTATGAATTGGAATTAAATTTGGAAGAGCAGCATAAAGAAGAATTGCTCACTATCGTACAAGAAATTACGAATCTTGTGGATATTCATTATGTGAGGCAAAAGGAGGCTTTGGGACTAGGTCACGCCGTTTGGTGCGCCCGTAAGTTTATCGGGAATGAACCTTTTGCCGTCTTACTGGGTGACATGATTATAGACAGTAAAGTCCCTTGTTTAAAACAGATGTTACAGGTTTACGAAGAAATTAAATCGAGTGTGATCGCTGTTGGGCCCGTGGATTGGAAGGATGTAAGCTGCTACGGTGTCATCAAAGGGCAGAAAATATCGAATCAATTGGAGCTTATATTGGATTTAGTAGAGAAGCCAAAGCATAATCCTCCGTCCAATTTGGCCATCATTGGCCGATATATTTTGGATCCGGCAGTTTTTAAAATTTTGGAGCATCAGACCCCAGGTGTAGGAGGGGAGATTCAGCTAACCGATGCGCTTCAAGAACTGGCCCGGCAGCAGAAGGTATACAGTTATATATATGAGGGGCAGCTTTATGATGTAGGAAGCAAGCTGGGATTTCTAAAGGCGACCATTGATTTTGCCTTAAAACGGGACGATTTACGTTTTGGGTTGATTCAGTATATGGAGCAAGCAATAGATTTCAATAAAGAAATTTTAAATAAGTGAAATCGAGAGTTGGAGAATTAATGCCTTTCGTGTAATCAGATAGGGGGAAGAAAAATGCGGATTTCAAAAATGAGAAATAATGACGAGGTTCTAAGTTCAAATTATTATACTGTGAAAAATGAACGAGAGAATTATTATTATGTAGTAAAAAGAACTGTGGACATATGTGGTTCTCTTTTGGGTCTTATCTTATTTTTTCCCTTATTTTTAGTAATTGGCGTTTTTATAAAAATAAGTGATTCTAAGGGTACAATATTTTTCACACAGAATCGAATAGGGCAACAAGGAAAAGCTTTCAATATATATAAATTTCGTTCCATGGTTAGCAATGCCGAGCAGAGACTGTTGACCGATCCCAAATTATATAAGAAGTACTTGGAAAATAATTATAAATTAGAACCACATGAAGATCCACGAATTACACGCGTAGGAAAATTCTTAAGGAAAACAAGTTTGGATGAAATCCCACAATTAATCAATGTATTGAAAGGGGAAATGAGTTTAGTCGGTCCCCGTCCTGTTGTGAGAGAGGAATTAAACGAATATATGGATAGGGTAGTTGATTTTCTATCCGTTAAGCCGGGTGTGACGGGGTATTGGCAAATAAGTGGCAGGAGTAATGTGAGGTATCCGGAAAGAGTAGATCTTGAACTTCATTACGTATATAACCAAACCTTTTGGTTTGATATGAAGATATTATTTAAGACGATCTTGATTGTAGTCTTGAAAAGAGGAGCTTACTAATATGGAGGTTATTTCTATATTAATTCCAACTTATAATGCTGAACCTTATATAGAAAAACTAATTCTAAATTTAATGAGCCAAGAGTTGAAAAAAGATCAGCAAATTGAAATCATTATTTTCGATTCCTCTTCCTCGGATCAAACTGTAGACATTGTGAGAAAGAAATTTTTCAACGTAAAGGTAAATATTATTGCGAAGGAGGATTTCGATCATGGAAGAACGAGAAATTTATTAGCTTCCCAAGCTAAGGGAACCTATCTATTGTTCATGACTCAAGATGCTTTGCCATGCGACCATCGACTGCTAGCTACTCTTGTTGAGCCTTTTTGTGATCCCAATGTCATGATTAGTTATGCAAGGCAAGTCCCTTATGAGAATACTCCTTTATTAGAGAAGTTCGCAAGAAATTATAATTACCCTGAAGTAAGTGTAATGAAAGATAAAAGAAGCATACAATTTCTTGGTATCAAAGTTTTTTTTAATTCCGATGCATGCAGTATGTACAGGAAAACGGGTTTTGAAGAACTTGGCGGGTTTCAGGAAGGAATCATACAAAACGAAGATATGATCTTTGCATCTAAAGTTATTTTGAATGACTATATAGTATCCTATACAGCTGGAGCTAAGGTTTATCACTCTCATCAATATACACTAAAGCAACAATTCAAACGATACTTTGATACAGGCAGGGCATTTAAACAAATGGAGTTTATTTTCAAATATGTCTCAAATGAAAAAGAAGGATTTAAAATGCTACAAAAACAATTGATTTATCTTATTTTATTAAGGAAATATCATTTAATTCCATTTGCCTTGTTTGAAACGATCGTAAAGTTTGCAGCTTATCATCTTGGCAAAAGGTCGGATATTTACCATTCTAAAAGTAAGTTTTATAGGCATATATGAAGTAATAATTAATCCAATTGATAAAGGGGGTGTTCTATTATTAAGAGAAAAATATTGATATTAAGTGCTCACCCGCCATTATCAAGATCAAAAGAAGCGGGACAAAAAATTTTTTACGATTTTATTTTAAATCTCTCTGAAAGTTTCGATATATATTTATTGACATTCATAAGGAAAGATCAATATCAATGGGGTTTGGAAGATTGCTTTAATTTATGTAAAGAAGTTCTCCTAATAGAGAACAACTTTTTTAATAAGATCTTATCAATGGTGAGAAGGCCATTTCACCCATTGGCATATAATGCAAGATGGAGCAATCAGTTTAGAAGCCGATTGATACAGTTATTGGAAAATAATAAGTTCGATTTTGTACATTTTGAATGGGAACAAATGATCCAGTACTTGGATGAAATTCCTGGAGGTATTTACTCAACAGTAACGTGCCATGATGTGATATCCCAGATGTATGAGAGAATTGCAAATAATAGTTTACTTTCAAGTTTTTATAATTTCCAAAAGAAAAGATCAGAAATAATTGAATATAAATACTTAGAAAAGATAAGCATGGTTATAACTTTAAGTCAAAAGGATAGTAGGATACTAAAAAAAATAAACACAAATATATCTACTCAAACCTTAATCCCATATTTTGAAAAGAAGAACAGTAAGATAAGTGAATGTGATAAGATTTATGATTTGGTTTTTTTCGGTGCGATGAATAGAAAAGAGAATTATGATGGCGTTATTTGGTTTATAAAAAATATTTACCCTAAGATCAAGGAGGAAATTCCCAATATTAGTTTTGTGATTGTTGGAAATAACCCTCCCAAAAAACTGGTTAAATTATCCAAGTGGGATAAAAGCATTGAACTTACAGGGTTCGTTGATGATCCTTACAAAATAATAAACCAATCACGAGTGGGGATTGTTCCACTGAAATTAGGCGCTGGAATAAAAATAAAAGTTCTTGAGTTTCTTTCGTGTGGAATTCCTGTTGTAAGTACCTCTATAGGAGCTGAGGGAATAGATGCAATAGAAGAAGATGGTTTATTTGTAGAGGATATTGAGCAGAGGTTTGTGGATAGATTATTAGAACTATGTACTAACTATGAATTAGCTAAGAATTACGGACATCGTGCAAGAGATTATATTTGTTCAAATTATGCATTGGAAAGCAATAAGTATAAAATAAGCCAAATTTATAATAATCCCTTTTTGAAGCAGATTGAATCCGATAACGTTGCTATTGTGTTGTTGAATTGGAATAATTATTCCGATTCTTTTGAATGCATTAAGTCATTAGAAAAATTGGAGTACTTCAATTATCATGTTTTTTTAGTAGATAATAATTCCCATGATAATTCTTTCGAACTTCTTCATAAGAACTATAGTGATAAATTATTTAAAATGGAGATTACCTTTATAAAATCACTAGTAAATCTTGGATTTGCAGGTGGTAACAACCTTGCATTAAAAAAGTGTTTTAATGAAGGTTACGGATATATTTGGTTATTAAATAATGACACAGTAGTAGAATCGGGAACGTTGTGCAATTTAGTTAATGAAATAAAGTATGATCATAATATTGGGATTGTTGGTTCTAAGATTTATTACTATCAGACAAATAAATTATGGTTTGCAGGTGGAAAAGTTAATAGTTTAACAGGAGGAACCAAACATATTGGTCTCAAAGAAATAGATATAGGGCAATATGATGAAACGAGGGAAGTAGACTATATTAGCGGTTGCAGTCTTTTGCTTAGAAGAGAATTAATAGCTTCAATTGGATATATGTCTGAAGATTATTTTCTGTACTACGAAGATACAGACTGGAATTTACAAGCCAAAAAAAGAGGTTGGAAAATAAAATATGTGCCTAGGTCGGTTGTTTATCATAAAGTTTCTTTTTCCTCAGGTGGAGAAGCCAATTTAGCTCCCTATGTAGATTATTATTACATACGGAACGCATATGTAATGGTTAGAAGATATCGATCTTCCATATCGGGAACTTTTGCAGCAGTAGCAATCTTATGGAAAGTAATTAAAAAACATATTAAGCTTATTGTTCGAAAAAGTGATAGGAAACTAGAACGTAGTTGGTATTTATTCAAAGGCATTAATCACGCTATAAGATTTAAAATGGGGAAGCATCCTGTATTCAAAAGATAATTCATATTAAAAATAACGAAACGATTGGGGTGAGCGATAGTGTCAAAATTTATAATCTCTGGTGTGTCGGGGTTTAGAAATAGAGGAGTCGATGCTCTTGTAACTACAACTGTTCAAGGAATAAAATCCATCGATTCTTCTGCTAGTATTACAGTAATATCAGATACCCCGGATTATGATATTATTCATGGGAAGAAACTATCCGTTCATTTCCTTCAAGATGTGTTAAAGTCAAGACGTGCGAAGCTAGCTAGAAGGATAATCCCATTCTCTAATAAAATAGCAAATCTTATTTCTCCCAACTTCCAGCATACTTTAGATGCTTTAGAGAACGTCGATGTTGTTATTGCCTCAGGAGGAGATATATTTAGCTCAGATTATGGGGATCAAGCTGATTTTCTTATCCCTCTGGAAATGGCCCAAAAATCAGGGAAAAAAGTTGTATTTATGGGGCAATCTATAGGACCTTATAAGACCAAAGATGAGGCGGATGTGTTTTTAAGCGTAGCTAGAAGGTCGGATCTTATTACAGTACGTGAATCCATATCATATAACTATGTGTGTAAAAAACTGGGTGTTCCAGAAAGCAAGGTTGAACTTACTGCAGATTCCGCATTTGTCCTGAAAATCCCAGATAAGTCTCAAATCGATCAGTTAGCTTTCTTCTATGGGATAGATAAAAATCTTCCTATAGTTGCTTTAAGCATAAGTCAAGGAATCATACGATTTTCCGGAACGAACACGATACTTCATTTCAACGCATGGAAGAATATTATTAAAACGATCATTGAGGATTTAGGTGCTCAAGTGCTTTTGATTCCACACGTTCAAGAAAGAGCTACATTTAATGACGATCGTATTGTTCAAACCGCAATAGCTGAAGAGTTTGGTTATAATGCCCAGATAAAGTTGATTTCAGGGGACCATTCCGCTTCTGAATTAAAAGGGGTCATCAGTTTAGCCGACTTAGTTATAGCAGAAAGAATGCATGCGGGAATTGCAGGTTTATCTAATGGGATCCCGACGGCATTGGTGGGATATAGCATTAAAGCCCAAGGGGTCATTCATGATATTTTAGGTGAAAAGGTTAATGAATATAAACTATTAATTTCTATTCAAGACATGGTTAAAGATTTCGATATCAGCCAATGGATAAAGAATATTTGGGGAGATCGCGAAATCATTGCCGCTGAACTTCGAAGAAAATTACCCGAAGTTAAAGATCTTGCTCATAAAAATTTTGAATTGCTCGGAAAATTGATGAAATAATTGTGTGCGTATTATTAAACACTTTAGGGGTGTAACTTAATTGAAGGTTTTGTACATTTCACCTTATGTTCCGTACGAAGGCATAACACATGCTGGGGGATATTTCTTATACGAATATTTAAAACAAATTTCACAGTATGTGGATGTAGATATTCTTGCCCCTAGGACTGATGAAAACGAACTAGCGAGTGAAAAAGTTAATGATTGGATGAATATTTTTCTTGTTGGGGAGAAACCAGTTAGAAAATCACTTTTATTTCGGGTAATTTCAACGGGTTGGAATAGTATTATCAACCCTTTAGGTTTGCCTAGATGGCAATTGAACAATTTATCAAGAACCATAAGAAACACTGAAATACTAAAAGATGTTGATTTGGTCGAATTGCAATTTTCTCAAACACTTCCTTTAGTTAAGGAAGTGAATAGAATTAGACCCAATATTCCCGTTATTAGCTTTGAGCATGATATATCTACGCAGAGCATTCATAGAAGGGCAAAAGGCACTTCGTTTTCCAAAGATAAAATATTAAATATATTGAAGCTGTTCAGAGTAAGTTCTGTTGAAAGATCGCTTTTAAACCAGTGTGATGGTGTCTTCGTATTCAGCAGCAAGGATAAAACCCTGCTTCAAAACATGGGGATAAAAACCACTATCGGAACACTTGCACCCGCAATCGAAATTCCTGAAAAAGCTGCCTTACTTACCGGAAAGCCTATTTGTTTGTTTGTCGGCGCAATGGATAGGCTTGAAAACACCGAAGCGGTAAACTGGTTTCTTTCTTTCATTTGGCCTAAAGTTCTTGAACAAATTGCTGAGGCAAAACTGAAAATTGTAGGAGCCAATCCTCCATTAGGAATGATGCAGAAACACCATCCAAATGTAACAATTACGGGATTTATAAAAGATCTTGAGCCGTATTACCAGGAAGCAAGTCTTTGTATAGCACCGCTATTAACTGGGGCTGGGGTGAAATTTAAAGTATTACAGGCAATGGCTTACGGTTTACCAGTTGTCACAACTCCTATTGGAGCTGAAGGAATAGCTGAAAATGAACCGCAAGGAATGTTTCCGTATATCACTTCAGACCCAGAGCAGTTTGCCGCTGGCATTGTGGCTTTTCTTAAAGATGAATCGTATCGTAAAGTAAATGGTTCCCTATTGCGAGCATGGATCATAGAAAACTATAGTTTCGCTAATCATACAATAAAACGGGCCTTAACAATGTATGATTCGTTGCAAAAGTCGGAAAATAAATTCTAATTTAATGAAATGGAGGTGAACTATGTTATTAAGAAGGGTATCCAATCACAG
>DASWUO010000184.1:0-1586 GCA_036401615.1 Bacilli bacterium
TGTTATGGCCGATCCAACACAATTTGCACAATTGCTGCAGAACCTGATTGGAAATGCGATCAAGTTTCATGATTCCGCTAGAACGCCTATCATACACGTTGGGGTCCGGCGCCAAAGTAAAGAATGGTTGTTCTCTATCCATGACAACGGCATCGGTATAGCCCCCCAATATCGGGAGAAAATTTTTCTTATATTTCAAAGATTGCATAACAAAACCGAATATGCCGGTACAGGGATCGGACTGTCGATCTGCAAAAAAATAGTGGATTATTTTGGAGGTAAGATCTGGGTCGAGTCTGAACCCGGAGAATCCACAACATTCTTCTTTACCATTCCATTCAGGGGAGAACACAAATAATGCTAGATAACAGACAAGGTGAATTAATAGAATTTCTTTTAGTTGAAGATAACCCCGGAGATATAAGACTGATCGTGGAAGTATTGAAAGAGGGGAAAATAAGCAACAACTTAAATGTCGTTGAAGACGGCGTCGAGGCATTGGCTTATCTGCGTAAAGAAGGCAAGTACAGCCAAAGGATGTCCCCCGATATTATATTGCTTGATCTGAATTTACCTAAAAAAAACGGCCTTGAAGTACTGGAGGAGCTTAAGAACGATTCTCAACTTAAAGCGATTCCTACGGTCATATTGACAACTTCCGAGGCAGAGCAGGATATTCTCCAGGCTTATGATCTTCATGCCAATTGTTATATTTCTAAGCCGGTGGATCTTGATCAATTTCTAGAAGTAGTAAGATCAATTGAAAATTTCTGGCTTACGATTGTAAAGTTACCCCCTAGGAGATGAATCAAATGAATGATACTAACCGCATTAAAGTTTTATTAATTGAAGATAATCCCGGTGACACACGGTTAATTCAGGAAGCACTTCCCCCAGCCAAAGATGCTTGGTTTGATGTGACGTGCGTTGACATGCTCAAATCAGGGATTGAACTCTTAGCGCAAGAAACATTCGATGCGGTTCTCTTAGACCTATCCCTTCCGGACAGTGAAGGGTTGGAAACTATACTTGCAGTCCGCGGGCAGGCACCTGTTATTCCGATCGTTGTTTTAACAGGGTTCGATGACGAAACGACAGCCCTCCGTGCCGTTCAATATGGTGCTCAGGACTATATCATTAAAGGACAAGTAAATAGTACTTCCATTATGCGCTCCGTGCGATATGCCATTGAGCGGAATCGATTGCAGGGCGAGCTTTATAATTTGGCCATTGTAGATGAACTTACCGGCTTATATAATAGACGGGGGTTTTATATCCTTGCTGAGCGGGAAGTCAACTTGGTTAATAAAACAGCAACGAAGTTTATTCTTGTGAGTGCTGACTTGGATGGCATGAAACAAATTAATGATACCTTCGGGCACAGTACGGGTGACTTGGCATTAGTCGATATCACGCACATACTCAAGGAGACATTTTCCAATTCGCATATTATTGCCCGCATGGGCGGGGATGAATTCTTCATTATATTTTCCGAGGAGGAAATGGAAAATTGGACAATTGAACAGATTGAACAAGTTATTACGGATCGTTTAAGGCAAAATCTAAACAATTTTAACGCTAGATCC
>DASWUO010000185.1:0-2688 GCA_036401615.1 Bacilli bacterium
CATACGGGCGGTTACTTCGATAGACGGAATGACGGCAGACTGGGCGCGTATTCCTTTTGAGGTGCTGGAGCAAATCTCTAATCGGATTGTCAACGAAGTGGATGATGTAAACCGGGTGGTTTATGATATCACCTCGAAGCCGCCTGCGACGATTGAGTGGGAGTAAGATTGGCGGGTTGAGCCGGAGTAATATTGTATGGGTATGAGGGTATAGGCCTGTTTTTTATAGAATCATACAGGGATCGGTTTCCATCGAATTATTGCACACAGATGCCAACTTCAAGAACGAGATTGCCATAATATTTGTATTCTACCCGTGATTCCAAGGTTTATTGCAAGGTTATGCTCTAATGAGGAACGATCATACCTCATTAAAGCATAACCTTGCTTTATTTATTTATGATGGGGTAAATGGATCATGGTTATGGCACAACCAAGCGTCTTAGAGCAATACTTCGCTATAAGACGCTTTCTTATCCGCAGAGCTGTAAAAAATAGCTTAGCTTCTAGCGGATATTTATATTGACAAAAATAGGTCAAAGGACCTATTATAAATTTGAATAACAAAGGGCTGAAGCGTCTCAATAAGGTTACCTCAATGATCTGATTTTGATGAAAGGAAAGCGCTTTCTGAAGCGAATTGAGTTTGCGAAATCTGCATTCAGTTCATCATCGGAAACCGTTGTTCCATCTGCTTGCGAGTGGCCCTGCCTGAGAGCCCAAGGATATACCAGCCTTGGTTTTTTGTTGTTCCACTCTATCCTAACAGGAGGAATACGCAATGTGAACGTCTTGAAGTGCCGAAACAGCTATTATTTTCTTCTCGTATTTTATGAAAATTAATTGGAGGATTGTAAAAATGGCTAATCATGAAAACGGTAAAGGCAGAACAAACGCGGGCAATACAAGTGAAACAGGAATTGCTAATTACTTTGAATTTGGCAAAAACGGTACCTCCTACAGAAAAGAAATTATTGCCGGCATCACCACTTTTTTAGCAATGGCGTACATATTGATTGTTAACCCTTTAATCCTGGGAGACGCTGGAATGGATAAGGGAGCGGTCTTCACCGCAACGGCTGTGGCCGCAATTATAGGTTCCTTGGTAATGGGAATCTATGCCAAATATCCGATAGCATTAGCACCGGGTATGGGATTAAATGCTTTCTTCGCCTTTACGGTCGTCATAGGTATGGGCATTCCTTGGGAGCAGGCATTAGCTGCGGTATTTGTATCAGGGATTCTTTTTCTAATCTTGGCTATCTCCGGAATCCGGGAAATAATCATTAATGCTATTCCTTCGAGTTTAAAATATGCAACAGCGGCAGGGATTGGCTTATTTATAGCATTTATAGGTTTGAAAAACGCAGGGATTATAGTAACAAATAAAGATACTTTCGTTGCGTTAGGGCCTTTAGATGTGGACACTACTTTATTGGCGATTTTTGGAATTGTTATCACGGCGGTTTTATTGGCTAGAAGAATATATGGCGCTATCTTCTACGGAATCATTATTACAGCCGTTGTAGGGATGGTTTTTTCAGTGGTGGATGTACCTTCAGGGGTGGTGGATTTGCCTCCGGATTTAACGACTTTTGGTGCGTTGTTTGCCCCGCTGTTTGATTTATCGACCATGTTATCCCAAGATATGTTAATTGTGATTTTCACCTTCTTCTTTGTTGAATTTTTCGATACCGCCGGTACATTGATGGGTGTGGCGAATCAGGCGGGATTGGTCAAGGATAACAAGCTTCCTCGTGCCGGTCGTGCCTTGGCTGCTGATTCTGTTGCTACGATTGCCGGTGCTGTCGTTGGAACGTCCACTACCACTGCTTATATCGAATCTTCTGCAGGAGTTGCCGCCGGAGGGCGAACGGGCTTTACAGCGGTAATCGCAGCAGGATGCTTCCTGCTGGCCTTGTTCTTCTTCCCTCTGCTTACTGTTGTTACAGCTCCGGTTACCGCAGCAGCTTTGGTCATTGTAGGGGTACTCATGGCTTCCAGTCTGGGCAAGATTGAATGGGATAAAATTGATGAAGCTCTGCCAGCCTTCATAACTATTATCGCCATGCCGTTAACCTTCAGCATCGCAACAGGGATTGCCCTGGGATTCATTCTTTATCCGCTGATGAAGGTGGTTAAAGGCGAAGCGAAGAATGTTCATCCGATTATGTACGCCCTGTTTGTGGTGTTTGTGTTGTATTTTGTGTTCTTAATATAAAGAAGCAACCGGACTTATTTTGATCCGAAGTTTAGTCTAAGCGTCAGCATTTGCTGGCGCTTTTTTGCGCCTAGAGCTGGCGCTTTTTTTGCAGCTTTTTTGCGCCTGTATTAGAAAAACTGAATATGAAAAATCGTATAGTTTCTTAATTTCAGCAAAATTGATTGATGGAAGGTCGGGGGTCATATGGCGAAGTAATGCTATAATCACGATGGGTTATGCAATAATTATGATTCGTTTTCTCAAAAATACAACATATAAAGCAAGTCATGCACTAGTGAGGAACGGTCATACTCCATTAAAGCATAACATTGCAATAACTACTTGAATCACAGGGGAAAAACAAATATTATGGCAATTTGATTCCTGAAGTTTGCATTTTTGTGCAATAGAGGTTTTAAAACCGGTCCGGGTAAGTTTATCCGCCATCTTATGGTTAGTGGGATAATAGAACACCACGCTCTGGG
>DASWUO010000186.1:0-4559 GCA_036401615.1 Bacilli bacterium
CATCAGGCGATCCTGCAAGCTCAAGGTTATCTTGGCTGTATTAGGATGCCAGGACTGGCCGTTGCCTTGCTTAAACACATAATTGATTCCCAATTGCCGGGCAGTGATCATTGAGGTGGGAATGCGAGGATCATCCGTCTCATAGTCCAGCAGCCCTCCGATGATCGCAACATCCGTGCCATGCCCCTCATAAGTTTCTGCAAAAGAGCCATAGAACACGATCTCCACCGCAGCGGGCAACCCGCCAAACAGATGGCGCGCCACTCTCCCTAAACGGACGGCCCCTGCAGTATGCGAGCTTGATGGACCTACCATGGCAGGACCAATGATGGAGAATACATCCTTAAACCGCATAACCCGTTCCCCCTATCAGTCGGCTAGCCATTCGGCTAAATGCTTCTTAACAAAACCATCATCGTTCAGATGTGGATAATCACGGTAAATACGGTCAATTTCCTCTATCTGGCCCGCTGATAAGGTTTCTTCAGGATTTAAGCACCATATTCCCTCCAGTATTCCTTGCCTTCGGAGCACTTCATGAAGGCCCGCAATACATCCTGAAAATTCATTAGCAGCATCGAAGAAGGCCGCATTCGTCTCCGTAACTTCGATATTACGAGTCAACCATTCAGAATCCATAATCTTCGTTCCACGAATCCCTTTTATTGCCTCAAGCAGCTCGACCGCTTTGTGTGTCCAAACCGACCAGTGCCCCAGCAGTCCACCAACGATTTCTTTCTCAACCATTTCCCCATTAACCGTAAACCGGTAGGCAGTCAATAAATCATTCACAATATTATCATCATTTCCGGTATACAAAGCAATCTCGTTATGGCGGCCGGAATGACAAACGGCGCGTACCACATCAATCGTCTGATAACGATTAAACGGCGCCATCTTGATGGCAGCTACACCGGGAATATCAGCAAACGCCTTCCAAAAATCATAGCTCAACACTCTGCCGCCAACAGAAGGCTGCAGGTAAAAGCCGAATACCGGAATCACTTCGGCGATTTGTTCGGCACGCTGCAGCAGCTGCTTCTCCGTCCACCCTTGCAGTCCTCCGATACTCAATAAACCAAGGTCATACCCGAGATCTACTGCAGTCTGTGCCTCATAAACGGCCTGCTCCACAGGACCGCAGATGCCGGCGACTTGCAGGAAGGGTCTTTTCAGTTCCGCTTTCTTAACTTCCGCAGAGGCCAATTGCAATACTTGTTCGAACAGATGATGCTGTTTATCCCTGATTTCAAACTGGGTCGTATGCACCCCAACCGCAATGCCGCCTGCCCCAGAGGAAATATAATAACGCGTTAATGCTTTCTGTCGGCGCTCATCCAATTTCCTACCCGCATCCAGAGCCAGCGGATGAGCCGGAATAACCAATCCTTCATGCAGCGCTGCAGACTTATCCGCACTTAAACGTTGTAGAGGCCTCATCATTTAATATTTTCCCTCCCGCTCCTGAAAGTGGGTCGGTTTATTCCATGTGTCGCCGTCAGCAATAACCCAATCCGCAGTCCATTCAATCATCTGCCGCAATGAAACCTTTGGATAACCGAATAGCTGGTGGGCTTTCGCAGAATTGCTTAACAGGGCTGTAGACGCTTCCTCCCCAACGAAGACGGGCTCCACGCCAAACCTTCGCCCAAACATCCCCGCTAACCACCGCATCGATACAGTCTCCGGACCGGAAATATTAAGCACCGTTGGCGGATGGCTGCAGAACTTCAGGGAACGAAGAGCAAATTCATTGGCATCCCCCTGCCAAATGCAGTTTACATGACCCATGGTGATGTTTATAGGTTTCCCCGCTTTTACAGATTTAGCCACTTCCAACAATACGCCGTAACGCAAATCAATCGCATAATTAAGCCTGAAAATGACTGCCGGTATTTGATATTTATGAGAAAAGTGCTCAAATATCCGTTCCCGCCCTAAACAAGATTGCCCGTATTCGCCAATAGGCCCTGTCGCATTCTCTTCTGTAACGCCGCCATGAGCCACTGGAGAGAGCGGGTAGACGTTGCCGGTGGAAAATACAACAATTCGGGAATTTTTATACTTTTCCGCAACCCGGCCAGGCAGATAAGAATTCATAGCCCATGTGAAATGCTCGTTGCCCATCGTGCCAAATTTATTTCCGGCCATATAAATGATATTAGGAACGTCCGGAAGCTGCTGAAGCTGTGCATCGTCTAACAAATCCACGGAGATGGTCTCTACCCCGTCTGCCTCTAACTCTTGTTTTAACCCCCCGGAAGAAAACCGTGAAGCGCCAATGACTCTCTTCTTTACTCCTGCTTCTTTAATGGCGTTCATCGCCAATCGTGCCAGACTCGGCCCCATCTTTCCCCCGATGCCAAGCAGCAGAATATCCCCCTCCAATGAGGCCATATCCTCAATTAAAGCCTTCGAAGGCTGTGCCAGCTTTGCTTCAAGTTCCGCTACTGTTTTCATCTAATATTGCTCCCTCCAAACCAGTTATAAGTACAGTTTAAAGAATTCATTGATTAAAGACAAGTCTTTATCATGTCTTTAAATGGAAATGACTTTACTCTCATTCACTTTCCAAATCTTCTCCCAGAAAAATAAAATCAAACACCTGTCTCGGCCGGCCTTTTGGCATTTTTTCCATCCCGCTCGTGCGGACCAAACCTGCATCAGACCATTCCAACAGCAGTCTGTGCGTGCTTCTGACGGTAACGTCCAGCAAAAGCGCTAACTCCTGCACATTATAGGCTTTCTTCCCGCTGCGGGCATACGAAACCAGCAATTTACTCAAATAAGAGGAGGTCATATTGGCCTTTTCCGTTATTCTGATCCATCCGGGATGTATAAGCGCCAACCCGCCCGCATGAGCATCCGCCATCTCCAAAGGCCCCAAGATTCCCCCGTCTTCCCTTACTATAAAACAAGAATTTCCGCCTGCTTCCTTGGACTTGCGCAGAGCCGCCCTGGCATTCGAACCTGCCTCGATAGCGGTTCGGCCAAATCCAATGCCAATACTTAGTGTTAATTGATACGTTCTATAAATTTCGGATGCCAAGGGCACTCTCTTGTATCCTGCGGTTTCTTGTTCGAATATGCCCCTTGTGGTAAAGAATAAGTATTCATCCCCACCCAAGTGGGTCAAATGTCCTCTTAAGGAATCCGCGTAATCCAGCAGAATTCTGTGTATGTTAAGTTTGAGTTTCTGGATTTCATGCTCCGACCCGTGCCTGTCCACTATTTTGCCAAAACCGTCTACGTTAATTAAACCTACTACGATCTGGGATTCCTTATTTTTTCTGGCCTCCGTGGAGAGAAGCGCTCTTTCTAGTGCGACCACAATGTCTTGTTTAGTTGGAACGACCCACTCATTTGGGATCGACCTTCCGTTTAAATCAACGGAAATGGAATGAATTCCAGTTAGGGCCCCAACACTTAACCCTTTAGAATAATACTCGGCATGAAAAGCCAACAGATGCTCCCTTGTCGGATTGTTTCCCCCATCGTAACTAATCATTTGCAAATCCTTCTCATTGATCTCTTCCAAGAAGCTCTTCACCATAGCGGGACTCAGCGTATCGATCGTGATAGTTGTGCCTTTTAACTTCTTTTGAATATTGTAAACGGCTTTGTACAATCCTGTTTCGTTATACCGGACATAGTGGACGGGGATCATCGACTCCACCTTCTCCAGGACTTTGCGGTAAGGCAGGGGGCCGCATAACAGCAGTACATCCACTTCATGCTTAATCTCATCCGCCAAGTCCGGAGTTTCGATCTCATTTCCGGAATATCTTAATACAGGTTCAAAGCTCGGAAATTGCTTGCTCACTTTAACAATCCTTGACACCATTTCTTGAGGTCCGACAATGCCAATTTTGATCCCTGCGCCTTCCCTATTCTGATTCATCATTTGTTTAACAATATCCATGTTTGCTCCTCCAGCCCTATCCGGTAGATTTCACCTGCGGTTCAATTCTGCTATAATTTAATTATTCAATTATTACAGATTGGCGGTTCTTTCTAAAATGAATGAAATAAAAGCATACCGAATCCTCTTATTTTATAAATATGTCTCTATAGTGGATCCTGGCGTGTTTGCCCGGGATCACCTTAAACTCTGCAAGGAACTTGGGTTAAAAGGGCGCATCCTCGTGGCTAAAGAAGGGATTAACGGAACGGTTTCAGGCACTGTAGAGAACACAGACCAGTATATGGAGCACATGAGACAGAGCCCCTTATTTTCGGATATGGATTTTAAAGTGGATGCGTCGGAAGGTCACGCCTTTGCGAAATTATTTGTCCGTCCCCGCGATGAGCTTGTCAGCTTCAGGTTGGCGAAGGATATTGATCCGAATGAAAGGACTGGAACCCATCTTACACCGCAACAATTTTATCAACAAATGCAGAAGGACGATTGTGTCATCCTTGACGGCCGCAATGAGTATGAGTATGAGATTGGCCATTTCCGCAATGCCATCCGGCCCAAGGTGGAGTCCTTCCGCGATTTCCCTCAATGGATTAGAGAAAATTTAAGTCAATATAAGGATAAACCTATCTTAACTTAT
>DASWUO010000187.1:0-4995 GCA_036401615.1 Bacilli bacterium
CCTGTCTATTCATCAGAATGAGGCCATCAAACCATGCATTCCAATGACCCACGATCGAAAAAAGTGTAAGTGTAGCCAATGCGGGTAACGAAAGCGGCGCATAGATTCGCCATAAAGCCGTCCAATAGCCAGCTCCATCTATAAATGCCGACTCCTCCAACTCTTTTGGCAAGCCAGAGAAAAAATTCAACAACAGGATCACATTAAATACAGGAACGGCACCCGGTAAAATTAATGCCCAAATTGAATCCATCAGACCTACGGCTTCTATCGTCATATACCATGGAATCAAACCACCGCTGAACAATATTGTAAAAACGAAATACCAAGCATAAAAAGTACGGAAGTGAAATTTCCCTTTTTTCTTGGATAAGGGGTAGGCAATCAATAGAGTTAAAAGCATATTCAAGCTTACTCCAAGAATAACCCGCTCTATCGTAACTCCAAAGGATCGGATAAATGCAGGTTTATGGAGAATGAATTCATAGGATTTCAAAGTGAAATCAACAGGCCATAGCTTGACAAGACCAGCGGTTGCGGCGCTGCTTGAACTTAAAGAAATAGCAAATACCTGGATTAGCGGAAGCAAACAAAGTAATGAAAGACTGATTAACAGTGTATAATTAAATGCCACGAACATATTGCGGCTCCATGTTAAGCGATGCATGCGGCATTTCTCCTATTCGTTTTAAAAAATGCGATAATTGGCAAGTCGATAAGCCAACCAATAAGAAACAGATATAAGTAAAAGCGATACAAATGATTTGAACAAACCAATCGCAGTGGCAACGCCAAATTGTGCGTCAATCAAGCCTATGCGATAAATCAGGGTGTCGAGAATATCCCCGCTCTGATAAACAGAGGGACTATATAAATTAAATACCTGTTCAAAGCCGGCATTTAATACATTCCCCATGCTAAGCGTAGTTACAAGAACGATGATTGGAATCATGCCGGGTAAAGTAACGTGCCATACCTGCCGCAATCTGCTGGCCCCATCGATATATGCCGCTTCATAAAGCACTGGATTAATCGTGGTAATAGCCGCCAAATAAATAATGGTGCTGAAGCCGAATTCCTTCCAGACATCCGATATGACCAGAACAAATGGAAACCACCTGTAATCTCCTAAGAAATAAACGGCTGGTAAGCCGACAGCTTTTATAACTGCGTTCACAATTCCTTCCGAAGGCGATAAAATATCAACCAGAATGCCGGAGAGGATAACCCAAGACAAGAAATGCGGCAGATAAATTAAGGTTTGTATCCCTCGCTTGATCAGCGTCTTGCTGACCTCATTTAATAGCAGTGCAATTACAATCGGAACAATAAGCAAAGCCATAATTTTCATCAAGGAAATAAAAATGGTGTTCCAAAGCACTTGAAATGTACCTGGCAGAAGCGAGACGAAGATAAAATTATCAAAACCAATCCAATTGGATTTAAATACACCCATTGCGGGAATAAATTTCTGAAAGGCAATGACAATGCCCGCCATAGGAACATAGCTGAATATAAAAACCAAGATAAATCCCGGTAAAATCATCAAATGCAAGGGAAGCTCAAGTCGAATTTTTTTGGAAAACATCATTCTTCCCCTCCTCTTCTCAATAGGCTCTAAATCATCATTCATTGAATCGGGTCGGAAATAGCCCAGTTGCAAGCACAATTTCCGACCCGCTCTTTTATTCTTGGGGATTAATAATTATTTCTGAGCACTATTCCAATCATTAACTTCTTTTGTAATCTGATCTCCGCCCAATTTTTTCCAATCAGTAACAAATTTATCAAATTCATCGGGATCGGCATTCCCATAAATGATTTTAGTAAAGGTTTCAAGCTCTAGCTTATCCAACGTAGATTTTCTCTCCAGCATCCCCGGAGTCGGCGCTCCAATATAGGCATTCTTGAGAATTTGTTTGTTTTGCAGCATCTTATCAATGACTTCCCATGAGCTTGGTGTTCCGAACACTCTCTCATAGCCCCATTGTTTGTTATCTCCACTTCGGTATTGCGAAATATATTTGTGATAATCCACTTCTGCGTAGCTAAGCTTGGAAGTATCATTGCTTGCGAAGGCATCCTTCACATGATAATAGGCTTCGAGATTCTCACGTGCTTTACTTGAAAGGACAAGTACAAAGTTATTAGTTTCGACTCCATCTTTCCCCGTAAATTTTGTTCTGTCCATATCTAATTCATTTCCGTAATGCACTTCCAGCCACAAATTCAACAGCTTAACAATCGCTTCCGGATGCTTTGCATTTTTAGTAATGACGAAGTATTGAGAAATCGGGAAACCTACGGCACCCATAGCTGGTTTTTCATCAATGGAAGGAATTGAGAATGACTTCCATTCCATCTTAGGATCTTTATTCTTCCCATCTTGAAGCGGAAACAACGAGTTCCACATTTGGCCGTATTGGATGCCAACTTTTCCGGATGTTAGCGATTCCGCAACTTTAGTACCGTCTTTCACGCCAAATTCCTTATCCAATATCCCCGCCTTATATAGCTCCTGCAGCTTAGCCAAGGCCGTTTTCATTTCCGGCTGAATATCCCCATAAACTAAATTACCGGATGCATCCTTGACCCATATGCCTGGATACGCATGGTAACTGTTGAAAAATCCTTCCAGACCGGCCCATCCTCCCCATATATCCTTCGTTGTAGCCAACCCGAAGGTATCGTTTTTGCCATTTCCATCTGGGTCCTGCTTCGTAAATGCTTCGGCAATTTTCAATACATCGTCCATGGATTTCGGCTCAGAAAGGTTCAGGTTCTGCAGCCAATCCGTGCGTACCCACAGCAGCGGAACCGCGTCAACATCACCTCCCATAAACGGAAGCGCCTTGAGCTTGCCATCAAATGTCCCTGACTTAATGGCTACTCCACCGTCTCCTGCCATGACTTCTTTAGTTAGAGGAGAAGCATATTTGTCAAAAATTTCCGTCAAATCCGCCAATTGATCCCCTGCATTAAGTTGCCCAAGCTGCGTCACATTCACAGACATAATATCAGGCAACTCATTAGAAGTCATGGAAACATTTAATTTTTGGTTGTATTGGTCAATCGAGCCTGTGACTACCCAGTTATATTTGACCTTCACGCCCAACATATCCTCATAAGCTTTCGACCATACGTTGTTATCTATGGATTCTCCCGGGAAAAACTTAGCCGTTTCGTTGAGATGCTTGACGGCGGTAATTTCAATGGGCGGATCATACTTGCCAAGCGGGTCTATCGCCTCTTCGCTGACTGCCGGGGTAGCCGGGCTTGCTTCATTTGTTGGTTTCGGTGAAGTTGATGTTTCTGCTTGCTTGCCGCAGGCTGTTACAACAAGCATACAAGCGATAATCAATAAAATGTACATTTGTTTGGTTTTCACGATTTTCATTGGATTCCCCTTCTTATTCATATTATTTTATTATGGTGGAAGGCGTCCCTTCTTATCTATTATTATAAAACTGAAGTTAACTTCGCTTCTAGTAGACTCTTTTTACATTTTATGACCTATGTTTACTTACTTATTTCATAATTTATATATTTCATCTATGTCAATTGGATTTTTTCATAGGGGATCTTGATTTCTACCTGCAAGCCGCCTAATTTGCTTCTACACACATGAAGCCCATATTTCTTGCCAAACTTCAGTTGCAGTCGACGATTCACGTTGATAATCCCCGTTGTCTCGATCGATTGCTCTGCGGAAACCAGTAAATGCTGCAGTTCTGCAAGCTTTTCATCCGTTAAATAATTTCCATTATCTTCGACTACGATATAAAGATAGTCCGCTTGAGATTCAATTCGCACCTTCAGTATTCCTTCAGAAACTTTATCCTCCAGTCCGTGTTTATAAGCGTTTTCGATAATGGGCTGTAAAATCAAGCGGGGAATAACCAAATTCAAATCGCTGTCAAGCTGCTCCTCCCATTCGACGGTAATGCGTTTGGAGAAACGAAACGTTTGAATCTCTACATAAGATTTCGCATGATCTATTTCCCGTTCCAGCTTAACATCATCCGATGCATTTCTTGTAATAAATTGAAAATAATCTCCCAAATGCTTGGTCATTCGAATGACGTTTTCAATATCATGGCTTTGAGCCATATGGAAAAGCACAAAAAAGCTATTATATAAAAAGTGTGGATTAATTTGCGATTGCAGCTGCCTTAGCTCCGAATTCTGCAATCTGATTTTCTGTTCATATACTTCATGGATCAACAATTGCAATCTCTGGACCATGACATTAAATTGTTCGTATAAGTAATGAAATTCATCCTCCTGCTTATGATGAATGGAAATTTGCAATTCTCCTTTTTCCACCTTTCTGAATACCCGGACCAGACGGTTAAGCGGACGATGAATCAACCGATAAATCCAATAGGAAAAGAAGATAACAATACAAATCGAAAAACCGGACAATAGCCAAAACCAAATCCGGTACTTATTTACCGGACGGAGAATTTGCGCTTCCGGAACATAGACAAGCAAGGTTGTTTCGAGCGTTGGAGACTGCTCAAAGGTGACCAAATAGGTTTTATTGGAAATGTCCACTCTTCCTTGACCCGTATACTTCCCCTTTTTCACCATTTCATTCAGAAATAGTTTAATATTGGAGAAAAATAGTGGATCGGCCTCGTTTCCGATCTCCCAATTTTGTTCCAAGTTGAATAATACCGCCCCTCCTCCCTGGTTCTTCATAATTTGTTGAAGAGACAGCTCAATTTGCGGTTTAGACAATTCCACCTCAAGGGCAAAAGCAAGGTTTTTACTTTTATAAATCGGATTTGGGTACACCTCACTAAGCAGCAATTGGTTATTGAAGCTGATAAACGGAGAATTGGTGAAGTTGGGCAGGTTTCGCAACGCATTCACCTCAGCCTCAGGCATATCCACTTCGTAATTATTGGTGGAAATGGTACGATTAATCAGCGGAATATATACCTTCACCTCATTCACATACAGACTGGAATTTTTAAGCAATAACAATTT